>JADYZK010000142.1 GCA_020853175.1 Bacteroidales bacterium | reverse complement strand
GGCCGCACTCATCGTTCTCGACCTGTTAAACACCTTCAAAGCATCAGGCTTTTCGCTCTCTCAACTCATTCGCAACATCACACCTTATTTTAATAGTGGTGAGATCAATTTCAAAGTAACCCAAAAACAGCAAGCAATGGATGCTTTGGTAAATCATTTCAAGCTTATGGAAGCCCCAGAGCTGTTTCTCGATTTTGATGGCTATCGGATGGACTATCCCGATTTTTGGTTCAATGTACGACCTTCCAACACCGAACCCTATCTACGCTTTATTGCTGAGGCGAAAAGTCAGGACAAATTGGCAGAAATTATTGAAACTGCCACCCAAATTATCAACAAATTTCATTAAGACATGCAAAACAACTATGTTTACAAGTTCAACCGAAGCTTTTCGGTTGCTTTTCGCATCTTTATCATTGGCATTCTTTTCATTGGATTTAGCTTTGGCTGTGGTCACAACGTAAAAAAAGCGAATGATCATCTTCAACTGGGGATTGACAAAACGTACGCCGCCCGTCACCAAGAGGCCTTGGAAGAATTTAATCAAGCCATTAAAAACAATCCTGAATCATCAGAAGCGTATTATTATAGGGGTGCATGTAAAAGAAATTTGCAGGACATAGAAGGTTCAATTGAAGATTACAAAAAATCAATTGAATTAGACCCCAATTTCGCTGAGCCATATTTTAGTTTGGGCTTGCTTTATGATTACCTGCAAGACCGCTCCTTGGCTTGTTTTTATTACCGCAAGGCTGAAGCATTGGGACGACCCAATACGGATGAATACACCCGATGGTGTAATTAAAAAGCACCGTGAAAGCAGTATTTTTTAGGTAGCACATCAGTGCTTTAAACCTTTTATTTCTGTTTGTTGGCGACTTGCTTGTCCGTCAGGCAAAACAGAAAAGAGTGTCAAAAAGTCCGACTTGTCAGGACTTTCCAAACATTCCATAACCTTGGCCTTGAACTTCCAGCACGTCATTTGACGCATTTCCAATTGCCGCGAAAGTTCATAAGTCGAGATGGACGGTTGTTCGCATACAATTTTTGCCAAAGCAATAGCGTCGCTGAGCGGCATTTTGCAGCGATGAAAAATCGTATGTGCCGTAGCCGATTCCTCTGATTTACATCGGGTACAGCGGCGCGAATAAGGTTTCTTTCCTTTACAATAGTTGGTGTTTCCACACTTTTTACATGCAAACCCATTGCTCCATTTGCAATCGGCCAACAGTTTAAAGTAACGACTCTCTTCGTCCTGTGGTAGTTCTTCGTTTAAAATCATCTCATCCATAATCCTTTATTCGACATTCAATTTTGGCATAAATTTTGAACAAAGTTAACAAAAGTGATAATAAAGCGATTTATTTTTTTATTTTTGCCTCAAATTAATTCCTAAACCCTATCATGATTAGAAACATTTTCCTTGCCTTATCCTCCCTCATCATTTTGACTACCGCCTGTTCCAGCACAACAGGAGAGCAAACTGAGAAAAAAGACACCGAAAAAACCGTTACCGGAAAAACTGGTGCTATTGAATACCTTACTTACGATACCTTCATTACAAAAGTGTGGAATTTTGAAGAAAATCCGCAGAATTTTATCTACAATGGAGATGTGCCGGCTATCGTTGATTTTTATGCCGACTGGTGTGGCCCATGCAAACGCATTGCCCCTATCATGGAAAAATTGGCCAAAGAATACGACGGTAAATTGAAGGTTTACAAAATTGATGTGGACAAAGAACAAAAACTTGCCGGTGTTTTTCAAGTGAGAAGCATCCCTAGTATTCTGTTCATCCCCAAAACCGGTCAGCCGATGATGCAAGCCGGCGCACTGACCGAAGAAACATATCGTCAAATAATTGATGAGCAATTAATTAACAAGAAATAAACCCTATCCCCCATTAAAAAACGATTCTCATGGAACATTTAACAAAAGAAACATTTTTAGAAAAAGTTTTCAATTTTGAAAAAAATACCGACTGGAAATTTGAAGGTCAACTTCCTTGTCTAATTGACTTTTACGCCGATTGGTGTCAGCCTTGCAAAATGGTTGCTCCCATCCTCGAAGAACTCTCAAAAGAATACGAAGGAAAAATAAACATCTATAAGGTGGATACCGAAGATCAAACCGAGCTCGCCGGTGCTTTCGGCATCAGAAGCATCCCATCATTGCTGTTTTGCCCGGTAGAAGGCCAACCGCAAATGGCAATGGGTGCACTCCCCAAAGAATCATTGCGCGAAGCCATTAATGATGTTTTGTTGAAAAACTAAGACTTCACTATATTTTAAAAAAGCTGTTTCCAAAAGAAGCAGCTTTTTTTTAGCTTTGCCCTCTTGAAAAAGATGCGCCATTGCTCAACATATTAAGCTCCAAACCCTATGAAGTTACTGCTGCCAACTGCTTATTTTCCACCCATTTCGTGGATGGCATTGGCCATGAAAGCCCAAGAGATTCAACTTGAACAACATGAAACATTCCCAAAACAGAGCGTGCGAAACCGATGTAACATCCTCACAGCAAATGGGTTGCTGGCCTTGAGTCTGCCTTTATGTAAAACGCGAATTGACCACGATAAAACAAAGGATATTGAAATTTGTAAAAACGAAAACTGGCAAATCAAACACTTTAGGGCTATTGAGTCAGCCTATAACAAATCGCCATTTTTTTATCACTACCAGCCGCATTTTGAAGCCTTTTACAACAAGTCGTTTCCTTCGCTAATCCAATTCAACCAAGCGTCCATCGAACTGATATTTAAGCTCTTAAAGGTGAAAACAATCTTGAATTATACTAAAGAATGGGAACTTGAACCCAAGGGATGGAGGGTGATGCGCAATTTTTTTCCAAAAACAGGAAGTAATAAGCTGGTGCTTATGCCTCCTTATCTTCAAGTGTTTAGCGATCGTTTTGATTTTTATCCTGACCTGAGTAGTCTCGATTTGCTTTTCAACTTAGGTCCAGAAGCATTGAGGTATCTTTATTCGATTGATTTACATTCTATTCAGGATAAGCAATCCTGACATGATAATTGTTTAAGAGTTTCTTTTTCAAGATGGACTTTACGGTTTTAATTTCCCGAAAGGTGATGTTGGCATTGATAAACTGATTGGTTTCAATCTGTTTGTTGATGATATTTTCAATGAGGTCATTGATTTTTTGTTCCGTGGGCAACTTTAAACTTCGTGAGGCAGCCTCCACACTGTCCGACATCATCACTACCGCTGTTTCTTTTGAGAAAGGCAAAGGCCCTTTATAACTGAAATCACGCTCATCAACCTGTAAACCGGGATGCTGACGTTGTTCCATGACATAAAAATAATTCACGCGGCTGGTTCCGTGATGGGTTCTGATAAAATCAATGATTTGTTCAGGCAATTTGGCTTTTCGGGCTTTCTCAACGCCATCAATCACATGGTTGATGATGATATTGGCACTTTCCGAAGGCGGAATATCATCATGTGGGTTGTAGCTTCCCATCTGGTTTTCAATGAAATAATAGGCATTGTCCATTTTACCGATGTCATGATAAAGTGCACCGGTTCGAGCCAACAAAACATTGCCGCCAATAGCAAACAAAGCTTCTTCTGACAGATTGGCCACTTGCATGGAGTGCTGAAAAGTTCCCGGTGCTTTTGAAGCCAACTCACGCAACAGCGGACTGTTTGTATTGCTCAGCTCCAGAAGCGTAAGATCAGTGATGAGTCCAAAAAGACGTTCAAAAAAGTAGATGAGTGGCAAAGCCAAAAGTGTGAG
>JADYZK010000141.1 GCA_020853175.1 Bacteroidales bacterium | reverse complement strand
TTGGATTGAAGGGCCTTATCGTAGTATTTGGGATGATCCACAAAGGTGAGATCGCCCTTTTCTACCATGTGAATCTCGTTCAGACCGCTGACCAAAAAATCCGGATCGCCTTCAAATTCGGCTCCAATTATTTGGGCAAGGGCGCTTAGGCGCAAAGGTGGGGTAAATTTCATGGAGATATTTCCGTAAGTTGTTATTCCTTAACACGTTCCGAATAACTGCCTTCAGCGGTGTTCACCTTTATCTTGTCGCCAATGTTAATAAACAAGGGAACACGAATCAAAGCCCCGGTTTCAAGGGTAGCTTCTTTCATGGCGTTAGTGGCCGTATTGCCTTTTTCGCCGGGCTCAGTATAAGTAACTTCGAGTACTACGGTAGCAGGAAGCTCACAGGTAAGAACAGACTCAGTATCCGTGTGATACATAATTTCAACACCATTTCCTTCTTTTAAAAACTCTGGTGCGTTGATTTGCTCTTTCGCGATCTGCATCTGCTCAAAGCTTTCTGTATTCATGAAAAAGTAATCCGTACCATCGTTGTAAAGGTACTGCATCGCACGGCGTTCGACACGTTGAATATAAATTTTACTACCGGCGGGAAAAGTGTTGGGTAATATTTTACCAGTTCTGAGATTTCTTAACCTTGTGCGGACAAAAGCTGCGCCTTTTCCGGGTTTTACATGCTGAAACTCTACAATTGAGTACAAATCATTACTGAACTCAATGATCAATCCGTTTCTAAACTCAGCAGTTGTTGCCATATAAATTGAATTATGTTTAAAGAAATAAGGCTGCAAATTTAGGTTTTTCCTTGAAACTTACAGCCTTATTGAATGATTATTCGTTTGAGAGGACGTCTAAACCGATTGTTAAATATAGTATCCTGATGTAAAAAAACTGGCGTTTACAAATCCTGAAACGCATTGCTCCTTTGTAAAAGAAAGCCGATGTTTGACTTTCGCTCCACATAAAAACCTTCTGATTACTCTCTTGATTTGCCGTAACCTTTCATAATGCCTCGGGTGGAATTGTTGATGAAACTCAAAATTTCATCCCGATCGGGTGAGGCCGGCACGTTGGCTTCGATAAGGCTAATGGCTTGACTTACGTTGTGTCCTTTGAGGTAGATGGTGCGATAGATATCTTGGATGGCATTGATGCGCTCATCGCTGAACCCGCGACGACGCAAGCCGATGGAGTTAACACCAATATAAGAAAGAGGCTCGCGACCGGCTTTGGTAAACGGTGGCACATCTTTGCGCGCCAAACCTCCCCCACTGACCATGGAGTGGGCGCCAATTTGCACAAACTGATGTACGGCAGCCAATCCGCCAATGATGGCCCAATCATCCACGCGAATATGGCCTGCCAAAGTGCAAGCATTGGCCAAAATTACATTGTTGCCAATGATACAATCATGTGCAATATGAACATAAGCCATGAGCAAACAATTGCTTCCAACCACTGTTTCCCAGCTGGCTTTGGTGCCTCTGTTAATGGTAACAAACTCACGGATGGTGGTGTTATTTCCAATTCTAACGATGGTTTCTTCGCCGGCATATTTTAAATCCTGCGGCATGGCAGCGATTACAGCACCAGGAAAAATTCGGCAATTTTTTCCTATTCTGGCACCTTCCATAATGGTCACATTGCTGCCGATCCAAGTACCCTCCTCTATAATTACATTTTTTTCAATGTTAACGAATGGTTCAATCACTACATTGTTGGCAATTTTTGCCTGAGGATGCACGTAGGCCAAAGGTTGATTCATCTTTTGGAGATAATTTTATTGTTCGTTATTGTTTTTTGGCTATTTGGGCCATGAGATTTGCTTCTGTCACTACTTTGTTGCCCACGTAGGCCACTCCTCGCATATTGCATATTCCGCGTCGAACGGGCGAGGTAAGCTCAAGGGTAAAAATAATGGTGTCGCCTGGTACTACTTTTTGCCTGAATTTGGCTTCATCAATTTTTAAAAAATAAGTGATATAATTTTCGGGATCAGGCACTTGACTTAAAACAAAAATGCCACCTGTTTGTGCCATCGCTTCAATTTGCAATACGCCAGGCATAACAGGTTCTTGTGGAAAATGACCCACAAAAAAGGGCTCATTCATGGTTACATTTTTCAGGCCGACGATATAGTCATCAGTTAGCTCTAAGATGCGGTCAATAAGCAAAAAAGGCGGCCGATGCGGCAAAATCTTTTGAATCTGCTGAACATCGTAAACGGGTTCTTTGAGCAGATCGAAAGGAGGTACTTTCATCATTGTGTGAAGTTATTTTTATGTGTGTGCTTGTGTGTGTGTCTTTTTGTGGGCATTTTTATGGATGAGCCTGGCAAATTCGGTGTTGGCATAATGCCCTGGCTTAAATGCGGTTACACGACCTTTAATCCGCTTTCCAAGTAAGCTTAGATCGCCTAAAACATCTAATAGTTTATGGCGAGCTGGTTCATTGGGAAAATGAAGTTCGAGGTTATTAAGAATGCCTTCTTTAACCTTTACTTTGGGTTTGTTAAATAATGTGGCCAAGCGGTCGAGCTCTTCTTGGCTTACAGCCCGATTCACAAAAACGATGGCATTGCTGAGATCGCCACCTTTGATAAGGTTGTTTTTGAGTAAAAACTCCAACTCATGCAAAAACACGAAGGTACGGCAAGGAGCAATTTCATTTTTAAAATCGCTGAGGTGTTTCAAGCTGGCATGTTGCACGTTGAGCACCTCTGTATTATAATCAATAGTAACGTCAATTACATATTCCTCGGATGGAACAATGCGCATCTCGAAACCTTTTTCTTCATTTTTTAATACAATCTCATGGTCAATTTGGATATATTCGCGCAGTTGGTCTTGTACTTCGAGGCCTGCCTTTTCAAGTGCTTCAACAAAGTATTTTGCGCTACCATCGCGAATAGGCATTTCGTCCACATCCACATCAATAAGTACGTTGTCAATGCCTAATCCTGTGAGGGAGGCCATGACATGTTCAATGGTATAGACCTTAATTCCATTTATACCTATGGTTGTTCCACGTGAAGTGTCAACAACATTATCAATAAGAGCCGGAATAATGGGCTGATCCTTTTGGTCAACTCGTCTGAATTTAACGCCGTGCCCTGCAGGAGCAGGATGAAAAGTAATGGTGCCATGCTGGCCGGTATGTAATCCGGTTCCTTCAACACTTACCGACTTTTTAATTGTGCATTGGTAATCACCCATAAATAACAGTTTAGGCAGCTGAAAATTTCAGCAAAATTAGTACTTTTTCAAATACGATTCCTTAAACTGACTTTTCAATGCTATTAATCTTATTTTCAAGCTCTTGTATTTTTTTTGCCATTTGATCTAAGCGTTTAAAATGGACTGAAGCTCTTTTGAAATCTCCGATAGGAATGGCCGGTGAACCCATCAGAATAACATCGTCTTGCCTAACAGGTGAGCCGATGCCTGACTGTGCAGCCAGTTTTACGCCATTGGCAATAGTGATGTGGCCTGCTAGCCCTACCTGGCCACCAAACATACAGTTGCTTCCAATTTTGGTGGAACCACTTACTCCTGTTTGGGCTGCTATAACGGTATTTTCACCTATTTCTACATTATGCGCGATTTGAATGAGGTTGTCGAGTTTTACTCCTTTTCTGATGATTGTTGCGCCAAGGGTAGCCCTGTCAATGGTAGTGTTGGCGCCAATTTCAACATAATCTTCAATGATTACGATGCCTGTTTGAGGTACCTTTTTGTATTGATTGTCCTGTTGCGGAGCAAAACCAAATCCATCGCTGCCAATCACACAGCCCGCATGAATGATACATCCTTTTCCGACTTTGGTTCCGGCATACAGTTTTGCTCCGGGATAAATAATGGTATCGTCGCCAATCACACATTGGTCGCCCAAATAAACTTGCGGATAAATTTTTACCCTTTCGCCTATGCTGCATTTTTCGTGAATAACTGCAAATTCGCCCACATAAACTTCGTTGCCTAAAACGCTTTCCTTTCCAACAAATGACAATGATGAAATCCCTTTTTTATCAGTTTGAAACTGCTGATAAAGCTCCAAAAGCTTGGCAAAAGCACTGTAAGCATCGGCCACCCTGATTAAAGTAGCTGAAATCGGTTGCTCGGCCACAAAATCATTGTTCACGATTACGATAGAACTCGAAGTGCTATAAATAAAAGGTGTATATTTTGGATTTGCTAAAAAGCTGAGTGTTTCTGGCTGTCCTTCTTCAATGCGCGAAACGTTTGAAACGGTGACATCGGCATTGCCTTCAACGGTACCTGAAAGTAAGGCAGCTATTTGTGCGGCTGAAAATTTCATGATAAGAGAATTTTAAAAAAATGTGCTGCAAGTTACTATAATTTTCAACACCCTGCATTGCAGCTTTGAAGGTATCCTTTTGGCAACTTGACAAGAAGTGTTTTACATCGTAAAAGGCTTATTTTCATTAACTTCTATTAAACTGCTTTAACTTTTTTTAACGCTCCTCCTCTTTGCCGCCTTGCTATCTTTGCCAGCCTAAAATACACGATTCACCATGATTGTTACCGACATTAAAGAACTGAACGAAAAGATCCAACGTGAAAGTCAATTCATTGACTTGATCAACCTCGAAATGAACAAGGTGATTGTTGGCCAGAAAATGATGACCGAGCGCCTACTCATTGGCTTGCTCTCCAATGGACACATCCTTCTTGAGGGTGTTCCTGGCTTAGCCAAAACATTGGCTATTAAATCATTGGCTCAAATTATAAAAGCCGATTTTAGCAGAATACAGTTTACACCCGACCTGCTACCTGCCGACTTAATTGGCACATTGATTTATAGCCAAAAGAATGAAGAGTTTGTAGTACGCAAGGGACCTGTGTTTGCCAACTTCATTTTGGCCGACGAAATCAATCGCTCTCCCGCCAAGGTGCAGAGTGCTTTGTTGGAAGCCATGCAGGAAAAACAAATTACTATTGGCGACCAAACCTTCAAACTTCCCGACCCATTTCTTGTGCTAGCTACACAAAACCCCATTGAACAAGAAGGAACCTATCCCCTTCCCGAAGCTCAGGTAGATCGTTTCATGCTCAAGGTGGTCATCACTTATCCTAAAAAAGAAGAAGAAAAGCTGATTCTGCGTCAAAACATCACCAACGAAATCAGGACCACCATGGCTTTAATTTCAATTGATGACATTCTTAAAGCCCGAAGCGTAGTGCGCGAAGTTTATTTGGACGAAAAAATCGAAAATTATATCACCGACATCGTTTTTGCTTCACGTTTTCCGGGCGAATACCGCCTGAAACGCTTTGAAAGCCTCATTTCCTATGGTGCATCACCCCGTGCGAGCATCAATTTGGCCCTTGCTTCAAAAGCTTACGCTTTTATTAAAAAACGGGGGTATGTCATTCCCGAAGATGTGCGCGCTGTTGCACACGATGTCTTGAGGCACCGTATCGGCCTTACCTACGAAGCCGAAGCCGAAAACATCACCACCGAGGAAATCATCAACGAAATTTTGAACACGATTGAAGTGCCTTAAAAATGTCGCAAACCACTGATAGCCTGCAAACGGGACAAGATATCTTTAAGAAAGTAAGGAAAATTGAGATCAAAACCAGGGGATTGTCGCAACAAATCTTCTCCGGCCAATATCACAGTGCTTTCAAGGGAAGAGGTATGGCCTTTAGCGAGGTGCGCGAATACCAATACGGCGACGACATCCGATCCATTGATTGGAACGTAACCGCCCGCTTCAACCATCCTTTTGTGAAGGTGTTTGAAGAAGAGCGCGAGCTTACGGTCATGCTACTGATTGACGTTTCGGGGTCGAATGAGTTTGGTTCGGGCAAGCAGTTGAAAAAGATGCTTTCCGCAGAACTGGCCGCTGTTTTGGCTTTTTCCGCCATTCAAAACAACGACAAAGTGGGTGTGATTTTTTTTAGCGACCAGATCGAAAAATTCATTCCGCCCAAAAAAGGAACCTCTCATATCTTACGTATCATCAGAGAAGTGATCAGCTTTGAGCCCCAGCACCGAAGCACCGACATCTCAGAAGCTTTGCGTTTTCTTACCAGCGCCATCAAAAAACGCTCGACAGCTTTTTTAATCTCCGACTTTATCAGCACCGACTTCAATCAGCCTTTGCGCATTGCAGCACGCAAACACGACCTCATTGCTCTGCGCATTGTTGACAAAAGGGAAACAGAGCTTCCTGCTATTGGCTTGGTGCGTTTTACCGATGCCGAAACCCGAAAAGAAGTGTGGATTGACACCTCCAATGCCGATATCCAAAAACGCCATGCCCTTTGGATGCGCAAGCAGAATGAGCTGCTCGAGCAATCGTTTAAAAAAAATGGCGTTGACAATACCGTCATTTTCACTGATGAAGATTATGTGAAGCCGTTGATGAAACTCTTTAAAAAACGCGGAAAAAATTAAAAAAACAAAGGGACAACTCCCTTGGGTACAGGTTGAAAAACCAAACAATGAAAAATAATGATGAAAGGAAATAGATTTTGGATTGTATGCTTATCACTGATAGGACTGTTTTCTTTTAAGACAAGCCAAGCACAAAACGTGGAAGCCATCAGCACCCTGAGTACCGATTCCATCGCCCCCGGCGAGCAGTTTGGCCTCGAACTCAACTTAAAAGTACCTTCCGATTTTCAGGTGCAATGGCCCACTTTTAGCGATACCCTTATTGGCACCATCGAAATCGTGAGCCAAGGTACTACCGAAACATCGCAGCCCGACATCCAAGGCAACAAAATTATGCGCCAACAATTTTTGCTCACTTCCTTTGATACAGGCTGGGCTTACATTCCGGGAATCAGCATCAAGTTTGCTGCTCAGGGCGACACCAACTTTTATTTGGCGCAATCCAACCCGCTGATGTTGCGCGTGCAACCTGTGGCCATTGACACCACTGTGGCTTTTAAACCTATAAAATCAACTGAAGGTGTTCCTATCACCTTCGCTGAAATTTTACCTTGGATCATTGGAGGTCTTGCACTTATAGGCTTGATCTTTGTTCTGATTTGGCTCATTAGAAAAAGAAAACCCATTGAACAATCAACAGCAGTGGCTCAAAAACCCGGCCTTCCGCCACACACCATTGCCATTGAGCAATTGGAAGAGTTGCGCCTCGAACGCCTGTGGCAACAAGGCCAACTCAAGTCCTACTACACCCGCCTTTCTGACATCATCAGGGTGTATATCGAGGCTCAATTTCCGGTTAATGCCGTCGAAATGACCACTTACGAAATTCTATCCGGTCTTAAACATACAGGCATCAACGAAAATGCCTTACGAAAACTCGAACTTTCACTCGAACTTTCCGATCTTGTTAAATTTGCCAAAGCACAGCCCACAGGAATGGAAAACGATATGAGTTTGAATCATCTTGTTGATTTTGTCAACGAAAGTTATGCTGTAGCCATTGTAAAAGATACCTTAATCAGCGAAAAGGAGACTACCGTATGACAGAGTATTTTCAACAAATTACATTTAGCCATCCGGGATATTTGTACCTCCTGCTTGGGATTCCGCTTTTTATGGTGTGGTATCTCTTTCGTGAAAAGCGTCAGCATCCCAGCCTTCAGCTTTCAGATGCACGGATGTTTGAAACGGCTGGAAACAGTCCGAAAGTGATATTCCGCCATGGGTTATTCGCATTACGGATTATAGCACTCGGGCTCTTGGTGGTAGCCTTGGCTCGCCCACAAACCAGCTCAAAAGGACAAAACGTAACGGTTGAGGGCATTGACATCGTACTTTCTTTGGACGTTTCGGGAAGTATGCTGGCCCGCGACCTTACGCCCGACCGCTTAGAAGCTTCCAAAGCTGTGGCCGAAGAGTTTATTAAAGGAAGGGCCAACGACCGCATCGGCCTGGTTATTTTTAGCGGCGAAACCTTTACCCAGGTTCCATTGACTACCGACCATGGTGTTTTGCTCAACCTGCTAAAGGACATTAAAAGTGGCATGATTGAAGACGGAACCGCTATTGGCGACGGGTTGGCTACTGCCGCCGGAAGGCTCAAAGACAGTGAAGCCATCTCCA
>JADYZK010000140.1 GCA_020853175.1 Bacteroidales bacterium | reverse complement strand
GGCGATACCAATCGGTTCTTTATGTTGTCAATCCCCGATTGGAGTGTTACTCCCTTTGCCCAAGGTCGCGACCGAGATCGAATTTCACGCGAAATTGACAGCTACAACGAGGTGATACGGCAAGAAACCAACAAAAGAAATATTCTTTTTGTTGACATCACACGCATTTCGCGTGAAGCGTCCTCCGATTTGGGTCTTTTGGCTCCCGATCAGTTGCATCCATCCAGCAAGATGTACCGCCGATGGGTGGACGAAGCTTTGCCCAGAATTGTCGCACGTCTTCAACAACCAAAATAGAGTAAGCCCATGATGTCTTTTTTTCAAAAAGCAAAAGCGCTTGATAGCGACGATGTTCTCGCCGGTTATCGTAATGAATTTTATCATGCCCAGGATCAAATGATCTATCTCGACGGCAATTCGTTAGGTCGTTTGCCTGCGGCGACGGCACTTTGGATGCAGGATGTGATCAAAAACCAATGGGGCCGCGACTTGATTCAAAGTTGGAACAACCATTGGTTTCATTTGCCGCAACGGCTGGCTGCCCGGTTGGCTCCGCTGATTGGCGCGCAACCTGATGAGGTTTTTATTGGCGACAGCACTTCGGTCAATTTTTATAAGCTGGCCTTTGCAGCATTAAAAAGCCAAGTCGGTAAAACAACTATTGTTACCGATAACCTCAATTTCCCTTCTGATTATTATGTGTTGCAAGGCCTTATCAGTGAATCGTTTCCACAACATAGCCTCAAGTTGATGGAAAGCAAAGATGGCATTATGATGGACAACGAAACCTTGATCAAAAGCATGGATGAACACACCGCCTTGCTCACTTTAAGTCTCGTTACGTTCAAAAGTGCCTTTATGTATGATATGGCTCAAGTGAACGCCCTCGCTCAAAAGTTTGATGTTCCGGTGTTGTGGGATTTGAGCCATGCCGCCGGAGCTGTGCCTCTGCATTTAAACCGCGACAAAGCCCATTTCGCAGTGGGATGTACCTACAAATATTTGAATGGTGGTCCGGGCGCGCCTGCTTTTTTATATGTCTCCAAGGCGATGCAGCAAAAATTAACGAATCCGATCTGGGGCTGGATGGGGCATCGGCAGCCTTTTGAGTTCGATTTCAATTATCGAAAAGCCTCTAATAGCGCCGGTTTTGCTGTCGGAACACCCAATATTTTGTCGCTTGCTGCCATCGAGCCGGGCCTGCTTCTCATGGAAAAGGCCGGCATTGATAGGCTGTATGCCAAAAGCCGTGCCTTGAGTGTGTTTTTTCAAGAAATGATAAAGCAAAAACTTGAACCTCTGGGTTTTAGATTTGCCTCACCGGCGCATCCCGACCAACGTGGTTCACATATCAGCTTGCAACATCCCGAGGGCTTTCGCATCAGCAAGGCTTTGATTCAACCCCAAAAAGGAGTGAAGGCTATCATTCCCGATTTCAGGCCACCTGACAATATAAGGTTTGGTTTAGCTCCTCTTTACAACTCATTTGTTGATCTTTGTGAATGTGTTCAACGGCTTGAAGCCATTGTCCTCAACAAAGAATATGAAGCTTTTGATGCCGAAAAAGACGCTGTGACTTAAAGTTGACTTGAAGGCTAGGTTAGGATAAAACAAAAAAAACATCTTCAAAATGAAGATGTTTTTTTGTCGGAGTGGCCCGACTCGAACGGGCGACCGCTTGCACCCCATGCAAGAATGCTAGCCAACTGCACCACACCCCGATTGCTTTAAATGCGCTGCAAATTTACAACTTTTCAATGTTCTTGCAAAGTTTTTTTAACGCCCTTGTGTTGTCACCGCCATACAGCGATCTGCCAAAGAGGTAAATTTCAATTAAATCGCTTCAATATCACTTGTCGAAAGCCGACAATCTGGCAGCAAAGACGAAAATTTATGAATATATTTGCGAAAAATTAGTGAGGTGATCGAGCTTGGCATTGTTTTGGTCATCAAAAATCAAATTAAAACTAAAAAAATGAGTAGCACTATGGAGCATATTGAATGTCTTATCATTGGTTCGGGCCCTGCCGGATATACCGCAGCCATTTATGCAGCACGCGCCGACCTAAAACCTGTTATTTATCAAGGTATTCAACCCGGAGGTCAATTAACCACCACCACCGAAGTGGAAAATTTTCCGGGTTATCCGCAGGGAATTACAGGTCCTGAAATGATGGAACAGCTGAAGGAACAAGCCGAACGTTTTGGAACCGACACCCGTTGGGGCACTATAGTGAGTGTGGATACCAGCGCACGTCCTTTTAAGGTAAAAGACGACGAGGGGCGTGAGATTTTGGCCGAAACCCTCATCATTGCTACAGGCGCCACAGCAAAGTACCTTGGACTCGAATCGGAAGAAAAATTCAAAGGTGGCGGCGTTTCTGCCTGTGCTACTTGTGATGGATTCTTTTATAAAGGCAAAGATGTGGCTGTAGTTGGCGGTGGAGATACTGCGGCTGAAGAAGCAACCTATTTGGCAAAATTGTGCCGCAAAGTGTATTTGATTGTGCGTCGCGATGAGCTACGGGCCTCTAAAGCCATGCAAAACCGTGTGCTCAACACGCCCAACATTGAAGTGTTGTGGAGCCACTCGACCAAAGAACTTTTCGGCACGGAATCAGGTTTCATGAAAGCCCTCAAAGGCGTGGTGCTGATCAACAACAAAACCCTGGAAGAAAAAGTAATTGATGTGGATGGTTTTTTTGTGGCCATTGGTCATAAGCCCAACAGCGATCTTTTTGAAGGTGTTTTGGAAATGGACGAAACCGGATACATCAAAACCAAACCCGATTCAACGGCGACCAACATACCGGGCATTTTTGCTTGCGGCGATGTGCAAGATAAGGTGTTCCGTCAAGCTGTTACGGCTGCCGGAACAGGCTGCATGTCGGCTCTTGAGGCCGAGCGTTTTTTGGCTGCACAGGCTGATGTTGATTAGAGAAATGAGCTTTTTAAAACAAAAAAAGACGATGTAAATCGTCTTTTTTTGTTTAATCCAGTATTAAAGTGGAATGTTCCCATGCTTCTTGGAAGGATTGGCTTTCACTTTGTTTTGGGTCATCTCCAAAGCTTGAATCAATTTAGTGCGAGTTTGACGGGGATAAATGATCTCGTCAATGAAACCTAAAGCTGCTGCTTTGTAAGGACTGGCAAAACGTTTGCGATAATCGTCAATGGCCGCTTGTCGTTCTTTATCATCTAATTTGTTCTTGTAGATGATATTTACAGCACCTTCGGGGCCCATTACAGCAATTTCGGCAGTGGGATAAGCGAAATTTACATCGGCACCAATGTGTTTGCTCGACATCACATCATAAGCTCCGCCATAAGCTTTGCGGGTGATGACCGTGATTTTAGGAACGGTGGCCTCAGCAAAGGCATAAAGTAATTTTGCTCCATGTTTGATAATGCCTCCAAACTCCTGAACGGTTCCGGGTAAAAATCCGGGAACAT
>JADYZK010000139.1 GCA_020853175.1 Bacteroidales bacterium | reverse complement strand
TCGCCAATGGTATAACTGTCGCCCAAAGCAAGGTAATTGGAAGTGAACGCAGGGGTTGGAGGCTGATAGATTTCCATGGGTTGCGGCGTTTCGGTTTTGTTACAGGCAATTAAGGTTAGAAACAGGCTGAAAAGGATGATTTTCATGGTCGTTGATGAGGTGATTTAGCGATTTATAAGTGTTTAAAAGTATAAACAATTTGCCAAAAAAGATGTTCGATGACAGCAAAAAGACGAAAATAAAATGACAGTCATTTCTAATTAAAAACACTTATACTCCTGATTATATACCTATTGTACTTTTATTCTCAAGCATACAAGCCCATTCTTTGGGCAAAAGAAGTGTGACATTGAAACGTATAAAAAGCTATTTTTGTGCATCAACATCAACGAAAACCTATGAAAACTAAAAAATCTTACATCATTTTGGGGGCCATTGTCCTGTTCGGATTGATACAGTTCATCCGCCCGGAGCGCAACCTGCAAACCAATCCCAGTCGTTACGATGTGTTTCACAAAACTTCTACCGATGCCAAAGTCGTGTCGCTCGTTCAAGGCGCTTGTTACGATTGTCACTCCAACCGAACAACTTATCCATGGTATGCCAGCGTGGCACCGGTTTCATGGGTCGTCAACCAAGGCGTAGTAAATGGCAAGAAAAAACTGAATTTTTCGGAGTGGATTTTATATCCTCAAGACCGGCGCTTGCACAAATTGGATGAAATAGCTGAGGTGCTCGAACAATCGGAAATGCCCCCTAAGCCTTACCAGTGGTTACACAAGAATGCAGTTCTCAGCCCCGAAAACACACAATTGATCTTAAATTGGGTGAAAGAAAAAAAGGCTGAAGAAGAAGTTATGCTCCATTAAAAGAAAATTGATTCTTATTTGAACTGACGCCCGCAAAAAACAAGTGAACAATCCTTTTATCCCTTTTTGACCATGAAAAAATTCCTCGCCATTACTCAGATTTTTCTTTTTGGAATGTTGATATCTACCTCCTGTCAGTCGTCGAAAAAAATTACTGACAAAATGCCCGAAGCTGTGATTGAAGACCATGCCTCCACAGAATATACGTTTAAGGAAGGTCATTTTTACACTTTCGATTTCGGAAGCACCCACACGAAAGTACTTGATGATAAAGCGTTGATAGAAAAAATAATGGCAGCCAAAATTCCGGTTACCGACATTTGGTCAAAAAATGGCGCATCGGGCTGTCGTCCTCCGGGCAGCGACCTTGTAATGACGGTGATGGTTGATCCTGCTTTTTTAGTGCGATTAAACAAAGAGGATGAACGACTTTCGGCTTTGGGTTTCGTAAAAACCGAAGAACCCGGCACCGGCGACTGTGCTTATGTGGTGCGGCATTATCGCTTTCAGTAACAATTTTATTCAGGTATTATTGACTGTCATCATTTTTCTTGAAACGATAAACCACCGTAAGGTCTTTCCGATCCGGTTCAGGAACATCCCAGTAAGGACGTTCTGAAGTGTCGGTTTCCGGCTCTTCAATTGGATTTTGTTCCTCCAACTCCCAAGAGTATTTTCGGCGTTGAGGGCCTTCATTTCGATAAAAAATAGCCAGCACCACACCGGCAATCATGCCACTGAGATGGCCTTCCCAAGAAATGTTTTTCTCAGGAAAAAATTGCGGAAAAATACCCCAAACAAAGCTGCCATAAAGAAAAACAACCACCAGCGACAGCGCCATCAGACGTGTTTCTTTTCGGATGAAACCGCTTAAAAGCAAGAATGTTGAAAGGCCATAAATGACCCCACTTGCGCCAATGTGATAACTATCTCGGGCGCCCAACCACACCCAAACGCCTGTAATGAGAAGAATTAGGAAAAATATTTTGGTGGCCATGTTGCGATAAAAGAAATACAGCGCAGCACCTAAAACAAGAAGAGGCACCGAGTTGGCCGCAAGGTGCTTCCAATCGCCGTGGATGAAGGGCGACAACAAAATTCCCGGTAAACCATCCCAATGCAAAGGATGGATACCCAAAAAAGTTAACGGAAAATCGAAAATCCATTCAGCGAATTTCACCCACCACATCAGCAGAAGAAAAATTGCCGGAACAAAAAAACTTTTAAGCATCGCCTTTTCTTCAATACGCATCGTTGGTTACTTTCATTTAATTCAGTAGGGTATAGCAAAAGTACTGCCAGCTTTAAAAACCTTTAAAAGTATTTTTAAACTATTGATTATATACACTTTAAAGCATGACATCCGGATCGCATTTGACGAAATTACAGCCACAAAAGCGATTATTTGAGTACTATAAGCCTATTTGTTCCAACAATTCTACCCGTTGAAATTTGGCTCACCCGAAGTAGATAGGTTCCGGTATGCAGGCTGAAAACAGGAATTGTAAAGAAAGCCTCGCGCGTGGCAGCCTGAAACAACAACTTGCCGCTAAGACCAAAAACACTCAGCTGATGCTCCATTTGCAAAGGATTTTTAAAATATAAGGTGCTGGTTTCTTTAGCAGGATTAGGTTTGACATAGGTTTGTTGATTGGAAAAATCAACAAAAAAAACCGTTAATACTTGCGAAATACCTAAGTTGCCCAGTTCAAGGCGGTAAAAACTTTGTTGGTTTGCAAGGGGTGCTTCATCATAAAAT
>JADYZK010000138.1 GCA_020853175.1 Bacteroidales bacterium | reverse complement strand
TAGAGGTCGCGGATTAAAAATGGAGGCTAAGGCGTTAAATTGTAGCTGAGTGCAACAAAGAAACTTCTTCCGGGTGCCAACAAAGGGAGGCCACCGCTCCCGTTTAAAGCACGGGTTAAATGCTCGTGGTAGGCTTCATCCAACAGGTTTTGAACTCCGCCTCTTAACTGCAATTTGGTATTTATTTGGAAGTTGCCCACCAAATCAACGAGCATAAACGCCGGTGTTTTGGTTTCGGAAAACTCCTCGCTCACGCGGTTTTGCTCCATGACCATCCTCCAGCGCAATTCGGGCTTGAGCTTGTTGTTGAAGTAGCTTGCTGATAAAGATAGACGCAAATCGAAAGGAGGGATTTCGGGCAGGGCCGTGTTAAGTTTCGTGTTTTGGCCATACACATACGCAATGCTTAAATTGGCTTTCAAGCGGGCCGGCAGCGTTTGCTGCACATTCAACTCGAAGCCTGTCATTAAAGCGTCATCAATATTTACAAAGCGGCGCACGCCAGGCGACGTAGCAATACGCACTTGAAGGGTGGTGTCGCGTTCGGCGGAAATAAAATCTTTTAAAAAAGCAACATAAACACTCCAAATGACTGATGTTCCGCCATGATGAAACTGAAAATCTGCATCCAACTGGCTATTTTTTTCAGGTTTTAATGTAGGGTTTCCCACCATTTCATAAGCGTCGAGGCCAACAGAAAAAAAGTTGATGAAGCGTTCGGTAATGCTGGCACTTCGGGTGGAATGGCCCAGCCAAAGAGAGGTTGAAACCCGACTGCTCCAGTTGCGTGTGATGCCGGTACTCCAACTTGGATTGATTTGATCGGCAGTTGGGTCGGGATACAACGCCAAGAAAACATCGGATGCTTGTTTCACTTGGGCGCGATTCATTTCGAGGCGCATGGAGGCAATCACAGCCCAAGCGTTGAGGCTTCGTCGGTATTCTCCAAAAACACTTGCTTTTGTAATCATGCCATGCTGCCAGGCGTTGTCAAAAAGTGTTTTTCCGGCCATGGGTCCCATCAAAAATTCGCGTTTGCGGGTTCCCTCGGCCTCTTCGCGACGGCCATCAACACCCACATAAAGCTTAGTTTCAGGCCAAGAAAAGAAAGCTTCCGACCGCCCCCCGATATTGCTTGTGGTAGCGGGTGTTTCGGCATTCATCATCCTCGGGTTAAGGTTTTTAAGCCTGTTGTCCATAAAATGATCCACAAAAGTGGCATAAGCAGTGGTGGTAACCGATTTCAGAGGTGTGTTGTTGAAACTGATGGCATAACGCGCATTTGCAAGCCAAGCCTTGTCGCTGCGCAAATCCATCGGAAGACTTGGAAAATCAACATCTTTGGCCACATTGTGCTGCACCGAAAGCCGCAAAACCTGCTTTGGCGACAATTGTGCGCTAAGGGTCGAGCCTAAGCTGATCCGCGAAAAACCGGCAGCTACCTTGTTGCCCGAACCATCAAGGTAATCGTCGCCTTGAGAGCTTGCAGCAAACAGTTGCCAATCGAGGCTTTTGGTGCTTAGACCGGCCATTCCTTCAACACGAAAAATATTGCCGTTGCTTTCATAACCCGACGAAACCCGCGCCAATGGGCGGACTTTTGAACTAAAAATGGGTTCGGGACTTAAAAAATGGAGTGTTCCTCCAAATGAGTTGCCATAACGCAAAGCGTGCGGCCCTTTGAGGATTTCGACCCGTTCGATCATATTCAACGACACTTGGCTCGAAGGCGGATCCATCCGGTTGGGACAAGCTGCCGTTGCAGCACCTCCGCCATCAGTAACAATGGTAAGTTGCTCATATTTAAAACCCCGCAACACAGGATCAATACTTGATGAGCTGCTTTTTCTGATTCCCGAAATCATGGGGTTCATCATTAAGAAACTTCCTGCATCGTGCGAAAGTTGTTGATCAATGGCTACTTTTAAAACTTCCTTTCCCGAAACAGGTGGTCGCAGCGCAATAACCGTAACGGGCTGTAAGGTAATGCTGCCATCGCTTTTAACAACCAACTTTTTGGCTTTCAAGGCCAACGCCACATCTACGGCTTGAAACACTTGGTATCCTATGCTTAAATGTGAAATTTCGAGTTGGGTTTCGGGTTCATATTTCAAGGTGATGAAGCCGCTTTCATCAGAAAGACCTTTTTGCTTGCCATATTGAAAATGAGCAAAGCTGAGTTCCTGATTGGCCGGCTGTTGAACCAACTGAAAACGCTCTTGGGATAAGGCTTGAAAGTTAAAAAAGACAACAAATACGCAAAGCATCAAGGCGTAATTTGTTTTCATAGAAAACAATTGAATTAGTTTTGTATAGTTCACTGTAATAATACTTTAAAGATAATAAAACGTTTTTGACTTCAAAAAAAACGATCATTCTTTGCACTCAACCTAAAGTGAGAACAATCTCTTTTTTGATTGATTTGGCGTCCATCCCGATACATTTCCCACACTATTTTTTGTGGAAAACAATGGAAAATAAGCCATCCGAAAAAACACCCAAACGAATAAAAGCAGGGCTTCGACGGAATGGCATCATCGCAAAAGCATGTTGGTCAACAACAGCAAAAACATCCTTTGCAAACGATAAAAGATGTTGACATTGAAGACCAACGTTAGAGAAAAAACAAAGAGGGTTCGGGTGGATGCAAAACCAAACGTTCAAAACCCGATTGGAGGGCAGGTGTGGTTTCAAAAAGAAACGAATGGATAAAAAAGCCGTTGTTTTTATGCTTGTTCTCGGCCATTTCATCCACAAAAAGCAGCGGTTCTTTGAGCTTGATTTGTGGAGGAAGTTGTTGCTCAGTGGTTTCGTGCTGTTGAAGTTTTTTGTTGAGCTGACATTTGCCATTGCATTGCAGCTCGGGATTGTTTTTGTTTTCGCACAAAACGCTTGCAATGTAAGCTTGATTCATCTTGAAATTTACAACAATGACCAACTGACCTGCCGATTGTAGCAAGATAGCAAGAAGAGCCATAAAGACGGTAGCGCGCAAGGGTGAAAAAGGGTTTTGGTTATAATTGTAACGCGTAAAGAGGGTTAATCTTCATACATTCTAAGCCTGTTTTTGGTTGCGATCAACTCATTTTGAAGGTCTTTAATTTTTTCCAACAAGTTGAAAACAGTTTCAATGCCTTCCAAATTAATGTCCAACTCGTGGTGCATGCGAATCATTTTTTCAATATCGCTTG
>JADYZK010000137.1 GCA_020853175.1 Bacteroidales bacterium | reverse complement strand
TTCCGCCACCGCCGGTGTATTTTGAGGTTGCCGATTTTAATTGATCACCAATACCGATGTAATCCACAATCACTCCCGAAGGTTTGTCTTTAAAAACACGATTGGTTCGTGTGATTGCTTGCATCAAACTATGACCTCGCATGATTTTATCTACATACATCGTATGCACACAAGGGGCATCAAATCCGGTTAACCACATATCGCGAACAATGACAATTTCCAAAGGGTCTTTCGGATTTCGGAAACGTTTTTTTAAGGCCTCCGTTGCGTCTTGTGTTCGCAGGTGTTCATTCCAAGCAATAGGGTCTGTCGATATATTTCCGGTCATTACCACCGCAATTTCCGGACAACCCGGTAAGGCTTTTAACGCATCAAACATTTTCACGCTGTTACGGCGACTCATACAAACAATCATCGCTTTTCCGGGCAAGGTTTCTGTGCGGTTGGTAAAATGTTGCAAGATATCTTTTGCTATTTTAGCTACTCGTTCTTCAGAACCTGCGGCATCTTCAATAGCGGCCCATTTCAAACTGCTGTCATCTTCTACATCTGCGGTGATGGCATCTACTTCGGCATCAATATTTTCGTTCCATAAATGCAGTTTTGCCAAGCGGGGTTCGTAATAAATCGGCACAGTGGCTTTGTCATCCACCGCTTGTTTGATGTCGTAAATGTGAATAGTCTCGCCAAAAACAGCTTGTGTATCGGCATCTTTACTGTCTACAGGCGTTCCTGTAAATCCAATAAATGAGGCATTGGGTAATGCTTTTCGGAGGTTGGAAGCAAAACCATCCAACAATCCATATTGGGTTCTGTGGGCTTCATCAGCCATCACGATGATGTTTTCCCGTTCCGAAAGTATCGGATGTTCAATTTCACCAAGTTGATTGTCTGTACCGCCTTTTAAGCGAAACTTTTCAATGGTGGTAAATATAACGCCACCGCTTCCGGTAGAAAGTAAACGTCGTAAATCATCTGTTGAATCGGCATGTTGTACATCGCCCACTAAATCTTTTGCCAAGACAAAGTTTTCATACAACTGAAAATCCAAATCACTTCTGTCCACTTGTACTACTATGGTTGGATTTTTCAATTCGGGTAAGCTTCGTAATATTCCGGCATAGATGGCCATCGATATACTTTTGCCACTTCCTTGGGTGTGCCAAATGACACCAATACGTCCGTCGCCATATGGTTTAATCGCTTTTTTGGCGGCTTCCACCGCAAAGTTTACGCCGAAATATTGATGGTATTTTGCTCCTTTTTTGATTAAAGTGCCATTATGGTCTTCAAAAAAGATAAAGTTTTTGATATAATTGAGTAAACGTTCTTTCACAAACAAACCATGAAGCAACGTATGCATTTGAAAATCATCTTCAATAATGGTCGTTCCGTCGATGCTTTTCCAAGCGGCAAACCATTCAGCGTTGCTGTTAAACATGCCGTGTTGTGCTTCGTTACCGTCGCTAACAATAGTTAAAGCATTGTATTCAAACAAAAGCGGAATGTCTTTTTGGGAATGTAGTAGTTGGTTAAACGCCTCGGCAATTGTCGTGTTTTCATCAAACCAGTTTTTAAGTTCAAAAAGTACCAAAGGAATTCCGTTGATGTAGATAATAATATCGGGTCGTCGTTTGTTTTTTCCTACGATGCTAAATTGGTTCACACACCAAAACGTGTTATTGTTTGCGTTTTCAAAATCGATTGGATAGATATGAACCGCTTTTTCGTTTCCATCGGCGTCTTTGTATTCATAGTCTAAGCCTTTGGTTAACTTTAAATGAAAACTGCGATTGCGATAGTCAAGTTCGGCTCCGGGATTATTACAAAAATCGGCAATGGCTAACTCCTGTATTTCTTCCGGGATATGACCGTATTGTTTTTGGATAAAAGCCTTGAGTTGTTCCCGCAAAATGACACCCACGCCATTTTCAGGAAGATCGGTTCCTTTAACGTGCGTATAGCCCAAATCGGTTAGCCATTCAATAGTGGCTTGTTCTATCACTGCTTCTGTGGTCATGGTTTTACTTGTTACTTTGTACCATTTCTAATCGCTTTCTCTAAACTCTTTTAAACGCACCTCGCCACTGATTAATTTGGGCAATAAGGTATCGCGGAGTTGGGTTAAGGTTTGGTTTTCTGTTAGGTTTGAAAACATTTGATCAAATAAAGGTTCTATTATGTCATTAAATTGTTTTAATATCTGAAAATTTGGTTGTACTAATATATAATTACCTAATATTTTTAAATATATTCCTGGCTGACCAGTTGGGTTTGTATGAGCTTTTACATACTCTTTAAAACTTTCATTATTAATAAGTAGATATATGAAATAGTTTGGTATTTGTTCAATAGGTCTAAAAACTGCAATACTTCTTTGAAGAGAAAAAGGCAAATCTTTATTTTGAACTATAGCTGTATTCCCAATAGTACCAACAATAGTCATCAGTATATCTTTCTCTTTAACTTCCCAAATTTTATGCATTTTATCGTAATCCTCTTTAGTTATATATGAATGTATATCTTCAAACTAAATTGGACTTTTCCTAAGAGAGTATTTCGCTAATAATTCAAAGATAAATGTTTTTTTGTATTAGTTGTTAATTTTGATTTTTGGTACTCATTTCTTCGGTTTATAATTGCCCTTTTCTTTAATTTTTCTCTTTCTTTTAAAATCAATTCACCTCTTCCAAAATAGACATCTGCTGGGGTTAAGTTGTTTAATGATTCATGATAACGTTCATTATTGTAACGATAAACAAACTTTTCTAA
>JADYZK010000136.1 GCA_020853175.1 Bacteroidales bacterium | reverse complement strand
TTCATCTCTATCATTCCCAGTGGGGTAGTGGTTTCAATGGTCTTGTAGTCAAGGGTTTTGCTTATTTCATAAGCAAAAATTTCACCTATTCTTTCCAAATTCCGACGAAATCGCATTCTGTCTTTTTGAATTTCAACATCTCGCAGTTCTGCAATAAACTGATTGAAAATGGAATTGTTCTCACCTAAGTTTTTAATCATCGGATGGGTTTTTGCTTGTGAGCAAAAGTAAGAATATTTGCTTCATTTTACTTTGTATGAAAAGTTATTATCGTTTTTTGTCCTTCAGTGATGCAGAAAGTCATTCAAAGTTTTTTTTGTTACAACTTTTTTCGCAGGTGGATGATTTTCATGGCGATGCGCACCACCAAAGGCAGGCGGTTGATAGTGATGCCCGGATAGCCGGTTTCTTTGCTTCCGAAACCTTTGTAAAAACGGGCCAAATTGTCATTGTCCGATCCTTCAAAATCGAGGACCAATGGTCCTGAAGCGTACTCTCTAATCACTTGATCGAGGATAAAACTCAGGGCATGATTGTCGCGACCAAGTGTGGAAGTGCCAGAAAAAAGAAACACCAATTTGCCATGACTTTTCACAAAAATCGCACCTGCAATTAACTCGTTGTCATGTGTGTAAGCTCCATAAAGTTTGGCTTGTCCACGATAAATTCCGGCATAAACCAATTTAATAAGGCGCTGGTATTCTCTGTCGTTCCATTGGCTGATGGTTCGTCCCCGATTTTTACGAAACATTTCAACAACGTCCTCTGGCCGTATGTTGCGCAGGAGTGTGAGCTTGGCTTCGTCTGCTTTTTTGAGGTTGCGTTTGGTGTTGGTAGAATAATTTCGTTGAAGCCTGTCGTAGGTGGGAATAAGGTCGAGTTCAAAATTTCGATGAATAAGATATTCAAAAGGCTGATTGTCAAGCTTATTATGCGTGTTTAAACGGACTTGAATCAATTTAAACTGTTTTGGAATTGCGGTTAAAAAGTCACCAATAATTTCAGCATTTAAAATATTGCGTGAAAAAATGCCCAATTGCTGTGCGAAAAAAGGTTGAAAAAGATAGTGAATTCCAACGCGAACATTGCCCGTTAGCGGAAAAATTCGGATATAATCGTCTTCCACCAGAGCCTCCCAGTTTTGATGCACAATGTCTAAGTACCACGACCAGCCGTAAATGTTGCCATTGAACGAATCGCGGATGCACTTATCCCACTTTAGCATGTCAATTTCTTCGTGTTTTAAATATCTGATCATATAAGGTGGAGGCCACTAAACGGACATTTCAATGATTTTTTCATAAACGCTCCTCCAGCCTTTCCATCGTTTTTCATCGCTAAGGCTTTCGTTGTGCCAAAGGGTAACAAAAGTGCCTCCAACCGCTCGCACTGTGGCATTTAGTTCCTGGGTGGTGCTAATGGCTTCGTCAACATCCTGTTTCATATAATCACGTAAAGTGCCGTCCATCAAAGTGATAGGATGTATCATAAGATTCGTTGGCACATCGTGATCCAGATCGTAAAACAAAAAACTGTTGGCAATTCCGGCTCTAAAACCCGGCTGTGATGCGTAACCCATTGAATAATCGTCGGTGATGTCCAAATCAATGAGGTGCTGATAGGTAATGGGCAGACGCAGTCTTAAAAAATGTTGCCGACTTTGGGTTACTTCTTGGTTTAAAACAGCACTCAAATTTTTGATTTCGCTGCGCAGCTTGGCTTTGTTTTGAAACGAACCGTAAGAAGGATGAATGCCCACTTCGGCATAATCGGCAAGGTGTTTGATAAGCTGCTGAAAGGCTGGATTTCGGGTGTTGATGTTTTTATCGTTGAAGCCGTATTCGGCAAAAAGAATAAAATATTTTGGATGCAATTTGTATTTTTTTTGCAGCCTCAGCTGAAATTCAAAGCTGTCGAAGGGGTCGTTTTTTTGGCCACTGATGACTTCCCAACGCTGTTTCAACTCTTGAAAATCAAACTGTGTAATGTCGCGAGCAAAACCGCCCAAGGTGCGGTACAATCCTTTGTGAAGATAGGCCCAGGCGGCGTCTATATCATAAGTCGGTAAATAATTATAGGTAGGAAAAGTAGTTGTTAAGGACGGAAACGAGGCAGTCAAAACTGCTGCAAATTGTCGGCTCCAAAGGTTAACCACCGGCTGTCTTAAGATACCATGCTGGTGAAGACAACTCGAAGTGGCTTCAAAACGGCCATGCACATCAGCAACAAAAGGAAGGTATTCTTCATACCGTGAAACAAGATAAAATGCAGCTGAAAAAATATCGTAAGGCAACATGGATTTGCGGTCGAAAACCGGAAAGAAAACCTTAATGCCATTGTAATCGCTTACTTTCAGCTCTTGGCTTTGAATTTCGCGTTCAAACAGCAATCCCGACGATTTGATGAATGGGTGCGAACCAATAGCCTGCGTTCCATAAACAAACTTGGCTTCGGCGCGTAGCTCAAACCGAACAATATCGGTAGTTATATCATACTTTAAGCCAAGTAGTTGCGACAATACCACATCAAAGGTATAACGCAGCCTGTTGGTAATTTTTGGAACAAAAACGAGTAAACTGTCCATAGGCTTCAAAATTAGCCTTTTTAAAACTTACCACTACTAAAGTTGAAAATATTTTGGCATTGAACTTTAAAGCGTGCTTTTTGCTTTTCTGTGCGTAAAAAATAGGATTCACAAACGAGGGATAATTGCACTTTTTTGCGCTTTTGTTCTGCAACAAAGTTATACGTAAAATAACTTAATTGCACCGATATCCAATAAGTTATAGAAAGCTTATCGAACAGAAAAAACATCAGCACCTCCGAATTTGAACAGAGTGAAAATTGATCGTCTTACGTGCGTTCCTGCCGTGCTTTAGCTTTACCAAAGGCTTGCGCATAGAATCAAACAGTTGAAAAGCCAGCGCATCAAAATAAATTGTCGTTCGTTTTAGGATATTTTCGGTGCTTGAAACAGCTTTTTAGTACTTTTGAAAGTTAAAATACGACCTCTTTCATGGATCAGTTTATTATATCAGCCCGAAAATATCGCCCCGCTACTTTTGACATGGTGGTAGGACAAACGGCCATCACTTCTACGCTCAAAAATGCCATCAAAAACAATGTGTTGGCACAGGCTTTTTTGTTCACAGGGCCTCGCGGTGTAGGTAAAACAACCTGCGCCCGAATCATGGCGCGCACCATCAACTGCCTTAACCCCACGCCCGAGCATGAGGCTTGCGACCAATGCGAAAGCTGCGTTTCTTTTCGCAATTCGGCCTCTTTCAATATCCATGAATTGGATGCCGCCTCTAACAACTCTGTGGACGACATCAGGGCTTTGGTAGATCAGGTGCGCATTCCGCCTCAGGTGGGCAAATACAAAATCTACATCATTGATGAGGTGCACATGCTGAGTTCGGCTGCTTTTAATGCTTTTTTGAAAACCCTTGAAGAGCCGCCTGCTTATGCTAAATTTATTTTGGCAACAACCGAAAAACACAAAATCATTCCTACCATCCTTTCGCGTTGCCAAATTTTCGATTTCAAACGCATCACCGTTGAGGATACGGTGAAACATCTTCAATATGTAGCCAATAAAGAAGGTGTTGAAATTGACCATGACGCCTTAAATGTGATTGCCCAAAAGGCTGATGGTGCCATGCGCGATGCCCTTTCGGTTTTCGACCAGATGGTGAGCTACTCGGGCAACAAAATCACCTATAAAGAGGTGATCGAAAATCTCAACGTACTTGATTATGAATATTATTTTAACATCACAGATGCCATGCTCAAGGGCAATTCGTCATCTGTATTGCTGATGTTGAATGAAATTGTGGACAACGGTTTTGAGGGTCAACATTTTATCACAGGATTGGGCAGTCATTTCCGCAATGTGCTGGTAAGTCTCGATCCTTCAACGGCAACATTATTGGAAACATCGCAAGCCTTGCGCGAACGCTATGTTGACCAAGCCCAAAAATGCAGCGGTAAACTTTTGTTAAATGCACTTGAAATCCAAAATCAATGCGATTTAAACTATGCCCGAAGCAGCAACAAACGTCTTTTGATTGAAATTGCGCTGCTGCAGATGGTTGCACTCAGTCAACC
>JADYZK010000135.1 GCA_020853175.1 Bacteroidales bacterium | reverse complement strand
GGACAAAACAAAAATGTGTTTGTGTATCGCTTTATTACCCGAAACTCTATCGAAGAAAAAATTAGAAAACTTCAAGAAACCAAACGCCAGCTGGCAGAAATGACAATTGTTGAAGAATCGTTTTATGCTGCACTGAGCCCAAAAGAAAAGATTTCCTTGCTGGAATAAAAAGAGTTTTTTTAGCTCTTAAAGCACCTTATATTATATCCCTTAAAATTTAGTAAGTCGAAGCCCACTTCTTGACTTCGGAGGTTTGTCCCGCGCGGTAACCCAAAGTCACCATTTGGGGACCAAAATAATAGCGGATAAATATTGATTGGGCGTTTTGAAGCAATCTTATCACCTGCTCGTCCAAGCTGTATTGAATGCGGATGGAGCGGTAATCGGACTGGGAATAGCCCGAAACTACGGTCACTTGGGTGCTGTCGGAGGTGGAAACGGTCTTGGTGTCTTCCGAAATTTGTGTAAATGTTTCGCTTTCTTGCATTTTCAAAGCGATGGGCACCACCTTATCGTCAATCAGCAAATAAATAGTAGGATCAAGAGGGTGCATTTTTGTCGAAATGGTAAGTCTTTCATACACCCAATAGTCAATTTCGCCATTGTTTTTGATTGTCTTTTGCAAGGTCTGTTGCGTATTGCCAAAGCCGGTGTTCCACTCCGATATTTTACTAAGGCTCAACTCTTTAGTGATGGTTTTATTTTCGCGCACCTGATCGTATTCTACGCGCATTCGGCGGTCGAACTGTACCAAACAGCTGCTGAAAAAAAGTAAAGTTATCATCGCGAAAAACAAAGAGGTTCTTTTCATTTATTTCAACTTTATGTTTTGACCAAAGGAACAATTGCTGAAGCAAAAGTAAAGCGTTTTGGGTACATACCGTGTGCATTTTGCCGTCTTTTTATGGCTGCGGGATTTTTGTTTTCAAAATAGAAACGCCGGCTCTACAGTACATTTTTCTGCTCGTTTTCTGTCCTTGGAAGCAATTCCTTATTTTTGTAAAATGAGGGGGCGGATTAAAGCCTCGCTTTTTGATGAATATATTTTTCTCTGTTGTAAATAACCTTTCACAATGAAAAAAAAACTGTTGACAATCCTTTTAATTCTTTCTTTTTCTTGTCTTCAAGCGCAAAACCCGACTTCAAAACTTGACTATCGGCCTCCTGTGGATATTCCAATCTATTTGTCGGGCACTTTTGGTGAGTTGCGTGGCGACCATTTTCATTCGGGCATGGACATCCGCACGCAGGGCAGGGAAGGCTTGCCCGTTTATGCCATTGCCGATGGTTATGTAAGCCGTGCAGCGGTGTCATCGGGAGGTTTTGGTAAGGCGCTTTATCTCGATCATCCACAAAGTGGCCACACTTCGGTGTATGGTCATTTGCTGCGGTTTGCTCCCGAAATAGCCAAGTGGGTCAAGCAACAACAATACGAAAAGCAAAGTTTTTCGGTCAATCTGTTGCCGGATAAAAATCTTTTTCGGGTAAGAAAAGGTGATGTGATTGCTTACAGCGGCAATTCTGGCTCGTCGGGCGGACCTCATCTGCATTTCGAGATTCGTGATGCAGCCACCCAAGAAATTCTCAATCCTTTGGCTTATGGCTTCAAAATGAAGGACTTTATTCGACCGTCCATCAGTAAAATGGCGATCTATCCTGAAAGTGAAACCAGTGAAGTCAACGGAAAAAATAAACCCACATTCTTTGAGCTGCAAGGCTGGGGTGAGCAACATCGGTTGAAAGATCCCGCTGTCATCCGTGCTTCGGGAACCATTTCTTTCGGCATTTCTACCAACGACCCCCACAACGACACACCCAACAAAAATGGCGTTTACAGCATCGAACTTTTTGTGGATGGCGATCAAATCTTTGGTTTCCGAACGGATCGTTTTGCTTTCGACGAAACGCGTTATATCAACAGCATGATTGACTATGGATATTATGTGAAAAATAAATCGCGAATCATCCGAAGTACGATTGACCCGTTCAACCGCTTGAAAATGTATTTCAATGTGAAACAAAATGGAAGTGTGACCGTAAAAACCGGCGACACTTTAAAAGTGGAATACGTGGTGAAAGATATTCATGGAAACACTTCAAAACTACCGTTTACAATTGTTGGGGCAGCCACCAAAAATATAGAGAAACAGAGTCCTATGGATAGCACACTGACCATGGCAACAGCCGGAAAGCCAATTGCCATCAATGGTTCAGGCTTTTCAGCAAGTTTCCCCGCTGATGCTTTTTATAAAAATGTGGAATTGAAAAAAGAGGCTGCGCCCTCCACAAACTATTTGTCTGACGTGATTACCATTGGAAATGAACAGATTCCGGTGCATAAAAACTATAAACTCAACATCAAACTGACTGATAAAATCAAAAATACGCAGGCCTTAACCGTTGTCTATGTTGATAAGGACAAAACAACTTCGCTCGGCGGAGCCTATTCCAATGGTTGGATCAGTGTGAACACCCGAAAACTGGGCCGTTTTGCAGTAATGGCCGATTCTGTTGCTCCAACTTTAATTCCACTTAACTTCAAGCAAAATGCTGATGTCCTATCGCTTTCTGAACTTAAAGTGAGCATTAAAGACGATTTCAGCGGCATTAAGAACATTCTTCCCACTTTAAATGGCGAATGGCTGCTCATGGATTATGACCCCAAAAACAATCTGCTCACCTATGAAGTGGATGAGCGGTTGAAAAAAGGTATGAACACCTTGCGCATTGTGGTTACGGATGAATGTAACAATAAAACCACGCTTGAGGTAAAAGTTTCGCGATAGACGGTTTGTCCTATTAAGAACCATTTTCAGATTTTTCACCTCACAAAAATCCTGTACTTTTGACACGCAGAACAGCAAAAATTTATGCCTCATTTATCCATTGTAAGTCCAGTTTACAGAGCCGAAAAAATACTGCCTGTGTTGGTGCAGCGCATCACGCAGGCCGTAAGTGCAATCACGACAGATTTTGAAATCGTGCTGGTGGACGACCGCAGTCCCGACAATTCGTGGGCTGTTATTGAAACACTT
>JADYZK010000134.1 GCA_020853175.1 Bacteroidales bacterium | reverse complement strand
TCCTCCCAAATGCCACTTATCATCTTGCCGTCTTCTTCATCTTCCCAAACTGAGGCGGCTTCATACTGAAAAACTTCTATGTAGGGGAAGGTTTCTGTGAGTTCAACGTTTTTGCCATTAAAAAACAATTTCGCTTGAATAGATTTGAACCAATCGGGAGCTGTTCCTAACAAGCGATATCCTAAGGTATCTTTTTCAAAGCTCATATAATCAAGGAGATACAAAGCTGATAAGGTGCCTTTGGCACGCGATTGGTGCGTATCGTTGACGCGTGCGAGTTTTTCTTCGTTGTAGAGCTGAATGATGGGATGAATGATTTCGACCTGCTTGGTTTGATCCACTATGAACACCCAATTGTGTTTGTTTTCGTCGTTTACAATGTGAATTTCGGCATAAACATCTTCCGTCAATCGCACATGCGACACCACCATCGGGTTGATGAGTGGTGGAATCATCCCCACAAAAAATCCGGCAAATGTATCAATGCTTTGCCCAATGACAGGGCTTGTTTCAAAGTATTTTTTCACCGGGCCGAATAAATCTATCACAATTCCATCAGGGTCGGTATGTATCACCACCAAACCCAAATAGGGAGGGATTTCATTCAGGATATACTTCACCACCGGCACTGATAACTCCTTGATTGATGAAAATTTTTTCTCCATGTTCATGCGCTATAAAGTTGTTTTTTATAAGATCATGAGTTGGGTCAAATGTCGAAAAGCATCCTCAACCATGATGTTTTCTTTTGCGCTGGTGATTAGTATGTTCCATCCCATTTGTTGGAGTTTTTGAATGGTTTCAGCTGTAATTTCCCAGGTTTCAGTCAAATCGCTTTTGTTGATGATTAAGATAAAAGGAGCGTTATGAGTAGCTTCGGCAGCCATCTTTTGCAGTTCAATGGCCACATCAATGGTTTCGCTGCGTGTGCCATCAGCAACCAAAAGGTAGCCCGATGATCCCATCAGATAAGTGGGTTTCATCTTCATGAAATCGTCGTCGCCATACAAATCCCAAAGCATGAGGGTAACATCTTGGTCATTCAGCGTAATTTTTTTTTGATCAATTTTTACGCCTATGGTGGTTTGGTATTTTTCTGAAAAAATACTGTTCACATATTGCTGCACTAAACTTGTTTTGCCCACAGCAAAGGCACCCAACATGGCTATTTTTTTTTTGATCATGGATTGGCTTGTTTGTTATCGAAAACTGAAAAGCGAACAGATCGCAAATTTACACTTTCCGTGAGGTCTTCAGCAAATTTCACTTGTGAAACCAAAAGTTTGCTGTTAACACCGGCCTTTTCGAGCAAGGAAATAAAAGCAATAATTCGTTGATTTGCAACCTTTAAATTGGCATCAAGGTTGCCACTTTTTGTGGTAAACGACTGAACGTAAATAGCCATTCGCTTTTGATACATTTGGTTGAATTCGTCAAGAAAAAGTGCTGCTTGCACGAGCGAATCAAAATTCACTTGTTGCTGCTCAGTCAAGTTTACAACATTGATTTCAAAATCAAAGCGGTGTTTTTCAATTGCAGGAATGATCCATTGCAGGTTTGTGCCACTTGTCAACTGCTCTGTATCTATGCTGTTGATACCATATATATAAGGTTGTTGCGTCAAAGCTTTCGTCTTCCATTGCTCCGAAGCCTCTCCTGTAATGATTAGGGTTTGATCGCGAAGCGAGATTTGAACGCTTGCAGGTGGCGAAAGCGCTTTAATGGCCCGTTGGATAATGATGCCACTATCGGTAGATATATATGATTCAAAATCAAAATGAACAAAGCGATTTTCAATGTTCATTTTATCAGATATATCGTTGGGATTATCACTCATTACATCTCTTAATCCCTTGATATAGATAGTGTTGCCTTTAAAATCTCGAGAGGTAAGATGGTATCCTGGTGTTCGTTCGAGTTGATCGGCAAAAGCATTGAGTTTGTTGTGCTGCAGCTGTCGTTGAACCAAAAAGTAGGTGATTCCGGCAAGAAAAGCCACAAACAAAACAATCACCAAATAGGGTGGTTTGCTTTTGGTTTGTTTCTTTTGTTTGATCAAACAATTTTGTAAAAACTTGGCCGAGAGCTGAAAAATGGAAGTATTTCCGTCAAATTTTTCTAAATCAGTACCTTGGTTAAAATGTACTGCCTCAATGGTTTCAGAAAGAGTCAAGCGATAATCAGCCGGTGGTCGCCCTTCAATAATGGCAGCCACAACAGCGTAAGGTCCTTGCTCAACAAGGATGTTTAAGTCGCCCACCTGCACCTCGTCCAAGGTTCCTGCGCCACTTGATTTGAAGGAGTCGCTCACAAAATCGCGGATTGCAGTCAACATCGAAGAAATCAAGTCGGCTTCAAGTGCACGGCTTTCTTTAGCTTGCTCTTCATGAAGCAATATTCCGGTGTCGCGGTGAATTAAAAAAATGTGGCTCACATGGTAAACATAACTGTTGGCCATCAAAATTTCAGTAAAACTTCTTTTGCTGGTGAGGGCTTGCAATCGCCATTTGAGTGTTTTGGGCGAAAAGCCTGATTCAAGGGAGGTGTTGATGGCGGCAATCATCCGTTTGAGGTCTTCAGAAACGGCTTTACGAATGGCCGGCCCCATCACCGGAAAAAGAATATCGGCCAATCGTTGTGGGTTTTTCTGAATGCTTTTGTGCATGGCTTCTTCCACGAATGGCAAGAGGTTGTCAACTGACACTTCCCCTTGTTCAATCATTTTACGAATGGCGTATGGCAACAAGATGCTCAGCTCTTTTGAAAACTCATGGGGGTCGTTCAGAAGTAGTTTTATTCGATCCAACTCGCTCTGGTTCAACCCAATCAATAACTTCCTGAGCTCATTCAGTTTTCCGGCTTCCAAAAGTTCCTCCGAGTGGTTTGACGGTTTGTTTTCCATGCGTTAATGTGTTTTAGCGCGCCGATGTGTCATCGTTCTGATCTTTTTTATCTACCAAATGAAGGGCGATTTCCGAAAAAAGAATCGCCATCGCACTGCGATCCACTTTACTTTTCTGAAGTTCGGCAAACAGTTCAGCCACTTGCTTTTTATAGTCGTTGAGCAAGCTTATTTGCTCTTGGTGAAGGTTTTCGGTTTTGTCAACGAGCCATTGACGGGTTTCTCCCAAAGCTGTTTCAAAACTTGTAACAGTTTGATTCAACTTGCGTTCGAGCATTGCTTGTCCTTCTTTGACTTCTGATAGGGTTGCCTCTAAACTGCTTTTTTCTTTTTGGAGGAGCGCATGTTGTTGTTGGCGGTTTTCTTCTGCTAATGCCCTTAGCTCTGACAGCTGGCGACCGGTTTGAAGTTCCAAACTCGACAAGGCTTCGCCGTAATGTTGTTCGCTCCGCTCGAAGCGTTTTTCAAATTCGGTGAGGTTGTTTCCAAATAAAATATCCCTGATTTTGGTGATGTTTTCGGCTTCTTTTGACATGACGTAGAATACTTTAATACCAATGCATGGAGAATGATCTGTTCAAACGGTAAATGTACAAAACTTTGACAATTTTGATGGTTCCGATAAAAATCAGCTTCGTATATTTTGTTTATTTTTGCAGCCCATTTCTTATAAATGATTCTAAATAAAACTATATCAATACTTTAACATTGATACATACTACATGCAAGCTGATAACATCCACGAAATACTTTCTGTTCGACACCTTACTCCATCGGCTTATGTGCTGAGAATGACCCGTCGAGGCCTTGCTTTCAAAGCTGGTCAACACCTTCTGTTGGGCAAAGCCGGTAGCATTCACAACCGCGAATATTCTGTTTATAGCGGCGAAAACGACGACTTTTTTGAAGTGCTTATCAAAGAGGTTGACGATGGCATGGTGAGTAAATCATTAAAAAAACTCAAAACCGGAGATAAAGTGCAAGTTGAAGGGCCTTTGGGCTTTTTTACCATTGATCCTCAATTGATTGACAAAACACCTTTCTTATTTGTGGCTACCGGTAGCGGCATCGCACCCTTTCATAGTTTCACAAAAAGTTATCCTCAACTCAAATTTACCTTGCTTCATGGCGTTCGCCATGGAAACGAAGCGTATGAAAAGGACCATTATCCGCCTGAAAACGAAGTGGTGTGCACCTCGGGCGATACTACCGGCCGTTTTCACGGTAGGGTGACGGACTATATCAAGCAAAATCCCGTTTCAAAAGATACCCACTGTTACCTTTGCGGTAATTTTAATATGATTCACGAGGTGTTCGAAATACTCGAACAGCAAGGCGTGCCTGCCGATCAGGTACATGCGGAAGTTTACTTCTAAGTTATTTTAATCCAAGAAATTTCATGAAATACCACCTTATATCTTTAGGTTGCCAAATGAATTTGTCCGACACCGAGCGTGTGCGGACGGTCATGCACCAAATGGGCTTCACCTCTACTGAAAATGAAGATGAAGCTGCTATTCTCGGCATTATTGCTTGCTCTGTGCGGCAAAAAGCCATTGACAAAGTGTATTCGCGTATTGCCCACTGGAACAAAATGAAACACCGTAAAAGTCTCATTACCTTTGTTTCTGGTTGTATTCTTCCTTCGGACAGAGAGAAATTTTTGAAACTTTTCGACCTTGTTTTCCCCATGAGCGAACTGCCTGAATTGCCCGATATGGTTCGCCAATATGGCGTTGTAACCCCAACTTCTTTACAGCAACCCGAAAGCGATCTTTTCACCGAAAATCCTCCAACCGACACCAAAGTTAACGCCAAATCGGTGATGCAAAACGTTGCCGTTGGCAGCTTGATAAAATCTGGTGTGAAGCTCAATCCCGCTGCCGGAATTGATGAATTTTGGCATGTTGAACCTACCTATACATCCGATTTTGAAGCGTTTATTCCCATCCAAAACGGCTGCGATAAGTTTTGCACTTTCTGTGCAGTGCCCTACACCCGTGGCCGTGAAGTATCGAGGCCTTCCGTTGAAATCATGGATGAGCTGCATCTGCTTGTTGAAAAAGGCTTTAAATCCATCACTTTGTTGGGCCAAAATGTGAATTCCTATGGCCTCGATAAAAGTGGTCAAGAAATCACTTTTCCGCAACTGCTGCAACAAATTGGTGATTATGGACAAAAGTCAGGGAAAGAATTTTGGGTGTATTTCACTTCGCCGCATCCACGCGATATGACCGATGAGGTGATCGAAGTCATCTCAAAATATCTAGTTTTAGCCAAACAAATCCATCTGCCTTTGCAGTCGGGCGACGATGCCGTGCTCATGCGAATGAACCGCAAACACACCATGGACAAGTATCGGCATATTATGGAAACCATCCGTCGGTTGATTCCCGAGGCCACCGTGTTTACTGATATTATTGTGGGTTTTACAGGCGAAACCGACGAGCAGTTTGAAAACACCCGTCTTGCGATGGAGATTTTTAAATACAATATGGCCTATATCGCGCAATACAGCGTGCGCCCCGGAGCCGCCAGTTCGCGTTGGGCCGATGATGTGCCTAAGGAAACCAAAAAAGAACGGTATCACCTGCTCAGTGCCGAGTTGTCGAAACACGCGTTAGAATACAATAAAACCCTTGTAGGGAAAAAAGTGCGGGTGTTGGTGCGTGGCCGCGATCGCAAGGCGGGTTATCTCTCGGCCCTCACCGAAGGAAAACTGGTCATTCGCTTTGCCTCTGAACAACAGCAGCTCATCGGTCGTTTTGTAGATCTTCAAATACAAACCGCAACTCCGCTTTCACTCGAAGGCCAACTCATTGCTGAAGCGGCTTATCAAACCATTACCGCATGAAAAAAATAGCTTTTAAAACGCTGGGTTGT
>JADYZK010000133.1 GCA_020853175.1 Bacteroidales bacterium | reverse complement strand
TGATGGGTGTAAATGGAGGCATCACCGGCGACTTGCGCGATTTCGTTTTCTTGCGTGAAAGCTTACCGGCTAACGCCACTTATACCGTAGCCGGTGTCGGCAGGTTTGAGTTTCCTCTGGCCATGGCCGCCATCATTGACGGTGGTCACGTGCGTGTAGGCCTCGAAGACAATGTCTATATCTCCAAAGGCGTTTTAGCCAAATCCAATGGCGAGCTGGTTGAAAAGGTAGTGCGCATGGCCAAAGAAATGGGCCGCGAAATTGCTACTCCCGCCGAAGCACGTAAAATTTTGGGTCTTAAACCATTAGAAAATTAAATAAATAATATCAATTCGAATCAGTTTATGAAAAAAGGAAATAAATACGGCGTACATCGCGTTATCGAACCACTTGGCGTGTTGCCTCAACCGGCAAATAAATTAGACAACAATATGGATGAGTTGTACGACAACGAAATCCTGATTGATGTAATTACCTTAAATGTTGACTCTGCCAGCTTCACCCAAATCAAAGAACAGGCAGGCGGCGATGAAGAAAAGATCAAAGAAATTATGTTCGACATCGTAGCCAAACAAGGCAAACACCGCAATCCGGTTACGGGATCGGGTGGAATGCTCTTGGGAACAGTAGAAAAAATCGGCTCAGCCCTCGAAGGAAAAATTGACCTCAAGGTGGGCGATAAAATTGCAACTTTGGTTTCTTTATCCCTCACTCCCTTGCGTATTGACAAAATCAAAGCCATCCGCAAAGACGTGGATCAGGTGGACATTGACGGCAAAGCCATCCTCTTCGAGAGCGGCATCTACGCCAAAATACCTGCCGATATGCCAGAAAAGTTAGCCCTTTCGGCCTTAGATGTGGCAGGTGCTCCTGCACAAACAGCCAAATTGGTTAAACCAGGCGATACGGTTTTGATTATTGGTGCCGGTGGCAAATCGGGAATGTTGTGTTGCTACGAAGCCAAAAAACGCGCCGGAGTAACAGGTATGGTCATCGGCTTAACCCACAGCGAAAAAAGTACCAAACGCCTCCAAGAACTCGGTTTCTGCGATCACGTTTTTTCTGCCAACGCCACCATTCCGGTGCCTGTTGTTGAAAAAATTGAAGCCCTCACCAACGGACAAATGGCCGATATCACCATCAACAATGTGAACATCAACGACACCGAAATGACGAGTATCCTGTGCACCAAAGACACCGGAATCGTGTATTTCTTTTCCATGGCCACCAGTTTTACCAAAGCGGCTTTGGGTGCTGAGGGCGTTGGAAGCGATGTGACCATGATCGTGGGCAACGGCTACACCAAAGGTCACGCCGAAATTACCCTCGAGCTGCTCCGCGAAAGCGAAAAGCTACGAAAAGTTTTCACCGAACTATACGCTTAGACGTTCTAAAACACTGTGGTTGAAGCCGCTCCTTTTTTGAAGCGGCTTCAATCACTTCAAGCAAAACTATCATGACAACAATCGAAAGAAGAAAAATGCTTTTTCCGAATGCTACTGACGAACAGTGGAACGATTGGAAATGGCAAGTAAAAAACCGTATCGAAACTTTTGATCAGCTTCGGCAGTATATACCGCTGACGGCAACAGAAGAAGAAGGCGTGAAGAAAGCTTTGAGTACTTTCCGCATGGCCATCACACCTTACTACCTCTCGCTGATTGACCCGAACGACCCGAACGATCCTGTGCGTAAGCAAGCTGTTCCTTCGGGCAGCGAAACCCATTATACCGCCTCCGATTTGCTCGATCCTTTGCACGAAGACGAGGATTCACCGGTTCCCGGCTTGACACACCGTTATCCCGACAGGGTTTTGTTTTTGATTACGGATATGTGTTCCATGTATTGTCGCCACTGCACCCGCCGTCGTTTTGCCGGTCAGACCGACCATTCTTCGCCTTCGGATCGCATCCAGGCAGCCATTGACTATATCGCGCGAACTCCCGAAGTGCGTGATGTGCTCCTTTCGGGTGGCGATGCTTTAATGGTGAGCGACAAAATGCTTGAATCTATCATTCAGCGCCTGCGCGACATCCCTCATGTGGAAATCATCCGGTTGGGAACACGCGTGCCTGTGGTTTGTCCGCAACGAATCACGGACGATTTGGTCAATATGCTGAAAAAATACCACCCGATTTGGGTAAATACACACTTCAATCACCCTGTGGAAATCACACCCGAATCAACGGAAGCTTGCGCTAAGATGGCCAATGTGGGCATTCCTTTAGGAAACCAAAGCGTGTTGCTGCGTGGGGTGAACGATTGTGTGCATGTGATGAAACGTTTGGTACACGGCTTAGTGAAAATTCGCGTGCGTCCCTATTATATCTACCAATGCGACCTTTCGATGGGTCTCGAACATTTCCGCACGCCTGTTTCAAAAGGCATCGAAATTATTGAAGGTCTTCGCGGTCATACCTCCGGTTACGCCGTTCCAACATTTGTGGTAGATGCCCCGGGTGGAGGCGGAAAAATTCCTGTGATGCCTACCTATCTCATTTCCCAAAGCCCTGAAAAGGTGGCGCTGCGTAACTTTGAAGGTGTTATCACAACCTACACCCAGCCAACGGATTATGTGAATGAGTGCCATTGTCCCGACTGTAAAGATGCTGTTTCAGGTGGGGTTTCATCCTTACTGGCAGGAAAGCAACTGTCGCTGGAACCCAGTGGATTAAGTCGTAACTTGCGTAAAAAACCGGTTTTACAGCCTCTGCTGGTGAACCATCCTTAATCGTGTAAAAAGATTTCAATGAGGCTGTTATAAATGATTGTATTATCGTTTTAACAGCCTCATTTATTCATAGATCAGCGTTCAAATATGCCCTTGCTCCATGCCCTTTGTAAATGAAATCATAAAATACAAAAGTGTTTCCATCGTGGGAATGGAGAAAAACACGGGCAAAACAGCGTGTTTGAATTATATCCTTCAACGGCTGGAACCCAGCAGTCATCGCATCGCGATCACTTCGATCGGAATTGACGGAGAAGGGCTTGATTTGGTAACCCAAACCCACAAACCGGAAATTGAGCTGAGCGTGAACAATATTTTTATCACCAGCGAAACCCACTACCGCCGCAAAAAACTCGATGCCATCATTTTAAACATCAGCAAAAACCGGACCTCATTGGGGCGCTTGGTTACTGCAAAGGCAATGGGTAAAGGTAAGGTGATGCTTTCGGGGCCACCCGACACCGTTTGGCTCAAGAAGATACTGAACGAAATGGAGCTTCTTGGCGTGGAAACCACTTTGGTGGATGGTGCCCTTTCGCGACAAAGTCTTGGTTCGCCTGCTGTTACACAAAGTATGGTGCTCACCACCGGAGCTGCTGTTTCGGTGAATATTCCGCATTTGATTTCAGCAACAGCATTTACCTATGATTTAATTCGATTACCGCTTTGGGAAGGGGGGCTCACTGACGAAATGCTTGCCATTGACCGAGGTATTTTTTCCATTGATGGTGAGGGGAATCTGCATGATTTGGAAATTGAATCGGCCTTTCTTTTAGAAGCTTACAAAGAAAAACTGTTTAACTTTGGGTCTGTCTTTTTTGTAAGTGGGGTGCTTACGGGTAGCGTGCTTAACTTTTTACGCCTCCAAAAAAAGATTGAACAAACGATGGTGATCGTGAAAGATTTTACTCACATTTTTGCTCAACGCGACAGTGTTTCAGCCTATTTGCAAAAAGGCGGGAAAATTTTTGTGTTGTTGCGCACCAATTTAATCACGGTATGCCTGA
>JADYZK010000132.1 GCA_020853175.1 Bacteroidales bacterium | reverse complement strand
CCGACTGTTTAAAAATAATTTCATCGCTATCCAGTTGCCAATAAGCCGCTTCAGCAAACATATTGAGCTTGTGGTAGGTATTAATGAAAGGCCCACCATCGGGGATACTGATGTCGGGTCGAAGCATGGTTAGTTGACGCTTAAGGTGATCGTACCTGAACCACAAACCCGGATGAAAGATGGAATCGTTTTCTATGTAAATCTTCATGCTTCCGCGCACCGTTTGGATGCGGTCGGAGGTGATAAGAAAACTATTGGAAGACAACCTGATAACGGCTTTTTTGTTTTTCATGAAGGTAACTTCGGCACGACTTCCTTGGTCGCTTTTGCCAATAAAATCGGCTCCTTCAAGGTTGATGGCGCCCCGATAGCGCACATCAGGAAAAAGATTATCCAACTCATAATCAGACAAATAGGAGCTAAAACGTGGGAAGCTCGTTTTTGCACCCGGCGGACTGTTGAAGACTTGGTCTTCAAACCGACCCAGCACCGGTGTTTGAAAATAAGCCGGATGCCGCAGCAGCACAGTATCGGCAGTGATACCACTGCTTGTGAGATCGGCAGTGTAGGTGGAGAACGTGACTTTTACATCTTGTCCCTGCTGTCCAAAACGCCACCAAAAAAGATCGCCTCCTCTACCCTGCCATACATTGGATGAAAAAAACAATAGACCCTCGGTTTGGTGAATCACCAGGCTGTCTTTTTTGGTTGCAGCAACCAAATTTCCTTTGGCCGGCATCAAAAGTTTGCCCTCGCTGAAAGTAAGATTCCAAGTTGCGTTTCTTAAAAACCACGTTATGGTTCCTCTTTTACCCACAATTCCCTCTTGCATCCATGCGTTGGAGGCATTTAAAAGTGCCTCAAATTCGGATAGCTGTTTGTCTGTTAAAAGAAAGTCGGCATAAGCCAACCAAGCATTAACATTGTCTGTTGACTTTTCGTCAGCTTGCAAAAAAACCAGAAACTGCAACAAAGTGAAATAGTTTCGATGACTTTTCAGTTTGGTAGCAATCATCGTCTGAGCAATGGATGCCACTGATATTCGGTTTGTTGGCGAAAGTTTATTTTCATAAACAGCACGAAAATCGTTGAAAAGCAACTCGGCTTTTTTCTTGTCCTCATTGTTGCCGAGCCTATTGAAATAGGCTTCGGTCTCAGTTAAAAACTGATCCGGATTGCCTGAAAAAATAGTCGAATTCTGGGCATGAGATAGGGAAATGGAAAAGATAAAAAATAGCCAAAAAAAACTGTTTGGCAGAAAATGAAAAATGGACAAACACAAGTTCGGCTTGCATTTGTCCGTTGACTCAGACTTTTGCTTAAAATCTGCAACTGACTGATCAGCTGAAACAATCAGGTTGAAAACACTGTTGCTACCCATTGGTTAGAGCTCGTGTGTTTTTGGTATTTCAGGCCAAGAGATTCCGCTTTTTGTTGAATAAGCGGCAGGTCACTTTCATAAAAACCGCTCATCAGCAATACGCCCTTTTCATTCAATGCTTCACGGTAAATGTGCATGTCGTTGAGCAAGATATTGCGGTTGATGTTGGCAATAATAATATCGAATGAAGTGCCTTTTATTGCTTCAGCATCACCCAAAACCACATGAATATGAGGTGTATGATTGAGAACAACATTGTCGAGGGCATTGTTATAGGCCCATTCGTCATTGTCAACAGCCCACACCGGATGGGCTCCTTTTTGGGCAGCGAGAATAGCCAAAACGGCAGTCCCCGAACCCATATCCAGCGTTTTTTTGTTTTCCACATCCATATCGAGCAAAAGGGCAATCATTTGGGCGGTGGTTTCGTGATGGGCAGTGCCGAATGACATGCGAGGTTCGATCAGCAGATCAAAAGCAAATGCAGGGTCAGGCTCGTGAAAGGGGGCCCTGATCCTGCATCTGTGATCAATTATAACTGGCTGATAGTTAGACTCCCACAATGCGTTCCAGTTCTTTTCAGGGAGAGGTTCGGCTGAAATCAAATGTGTTTTTTGAAAGTAAGATTCGTTTAACACTGCATTTAACTCCTCCATATTTAAAAGAGAAGCTTCCATGTAGGCTTTCAGAACCGATTCTTCTTGCAAAAAACTATCGCAACCTAACTCTTCGAGTCGAGCTGATAAGATTTCGATAAGCTCATCATCAGCGGGAACAGAAAAGGAGAGTTCTATATAAGCCATTGTTATGCCAATTTACAAATTTGTACAAACTCCTCGGCCTTGAGGGAAGCGCCTCCAACCAAAGCACCATCCACACCAGGTTGTGCAAAAAGATCGGCTGCATTATGGGCGGTGCAACTTCCACCATACAAAATGTAGGTTTCTTCTGCCACGGTTTCGTCATAACGTTCGGCAATAAGTGTGCGAATATAGGCGTGCATTTCAGCGGCTTGAGCGGGGGTAGCTGTCATGCCTGTGCCAATAGCCCAAACGGGTTCGTAGGCAATCACCACTTTCAAAAACTCATCTGTGTCAAGGTGAAACAAACCATGACGCACCTGGCGGCGAACCACCTCAAAATGTTTTTCGGCTTGACGTTCAGGCAATGACTCACCAACGCAAAAGATAGGAACGATATCGTGGGCCAATGCTTGGTTCACTTTGGCAGTAAGCATCTTATCGTCTTCGTTAAAGTACTTACGGCGTTCGCTATGACCAATGATACAGTGTGTTACATCCATGCTGTCGAGCATAGAAGCAGAAACTTCACCTGTATATGCACCAGCCTCAAAAGGACTGATATTTTGTGCGCCCACATTAAAGTAACCTTCTTGAGAATAATCGGTAGTCATTTCCAAATAAGGAAAAGATGGACAAACAACCACATCAGCTTGCACTTTAGCACCCTCAAGAAGGTCGTTGAGCTCTTCGATCAATTCCTCAGCCTCCTCGAAGCCGAGATTCATTTTCCAGTTTCCTGCTACAATTTTGTTACGCATAACGTATGATTTTAATATGTTTATATTGAATTAATTAAGTCGTATTCTGGGGTCTAAAATGCCATAAACTATGTCAACAAATATATTAATTATTATCAACATAAAAGCAATCAATAAAACTGATCCCATCAAAACGGGAAGATCAAATTTTTCGAGTGCATCCACAATCACAACGCCAACACCTTTCCAGTCGAAAACATATTCAACAAAAACAGCTCCGGCAAGCAACGATGCAAACCATCCTGAAGCAGCGGTAACCACCGGATTCAGTGCATTGCGAAGGGCGTGTTTTACCAAAACTTGTTTTTTATTCAACCCTTTGGCGTAAGCCGTTCTTACAAAATCTTGTGAAAGCACTTCGGACAACGATGTTCGAGTGAGTTCGGTTACAATAGCCAACGGCCTAATACCCAAGGTAAAAGCCGGAAGAATCAAATTTTTGAGATCGAGATAAGCGCCTTCGCCAAGATGATCAACGCTGTAAAGACTGCCAAACATACTCAAGCCGGTGTAGTCTGCCAGCAGAAAAGCAAATATCCATGCAAAGAGAATGGCGGCAAAAAAAGATGGCAACGACATTCCCAAAACGGTGATAACAACCACCAGCCTATTGAGCCAACCGCGGTTTGCCATAGCCACCACAGCCCCAATAAGAATGCCAACAAACATGGCAAACACAATTGATACCACTGCTAACAAGAGTGTTTTAGGGAAAGCTTCAAGTAAAATATCCAACACCTTCCGCTTGCTGTGCCACGACCGTCGTAAAAATGGCTTTTTTATAACCACTTGTTTATCAGCTATGGTAAGCAATGAAATGGCACTTCCGTATTTTTCTTCAGAAAAAGACCAAATTTTATCGGTATCGGTTGCGGAATGGATTGAAAGCGGCGAAAGATCGTTGAGATACAGAAAATACTGTTGGTAAAAAGGCAGGTCTAAGCCCAAGTCTTTTCTAATGTTTTGAATCGTTTCCGCGTCGCTGCGTTGACCTGTCATCATGCGGGCCGGATCGCCCGGAATCAGAGTGAAAAGCATAAAAACAATCGTGAGCACGCCAAAAAGGACCAATAATCCATAAAAAAGACGCTTGATCACGAAAGAAACCATCAGTGCTTAATTTTCGTTGTTTTGAATGCTTTTCAAAAGCTCTTTCAGCTCCTTTTCACTTGGGAAATCGTTGTAATGCCACTTGGCCATCACAGTACCGCGGTGCAGCAACATCAAGCCCGGATTGGATCTTATCATGGTTTTTAGCACCACACCATCGGCATAAAACGCTTCCACTAACAGCTGATTTTGCTGTTCAAAATCCCGCAGTTCTTCAGGCAAACCGGCGGTTATCAATACTTGGTTAGACGACATCGCGTGTAAAATTTCGGAGGTTGTTTTGAGCTTTTTTTCGGCCTTTGACCCAATGGCTAAAAGGTCGTGGGCCACAAAAACAAACATCATCTCGCTTTCCAATATGTACGAAGAAAAATCGTTACCCGCCTCATCCTCAGCCTTT
>JADYZK010000131.1 GCA_020853175.1 Bacteroidales bacterium | reverse complement strand
GCTCTGAAAGCATGTTTACCGGTCGCTGATTAAATCTGATTACGTTCATGGTTTGTTTCTCCTTATTTAAGTTTAACATTTTTTGAATTGATTTCATTCACCCCTTTTCAAATCTTGTTCCAATGGATAAAACAATCAAATGTAACACTTTAAAATGACAAAATGGCTGTTTGATGAAAAATCAATCAGACAAAATGGCTGGTTCGAGGTAGGATTAGTGTTTTTTAACTTAAAAGTGGGGGCAAAGAATTAGCTTTCAAAAGGGTAGTTGAGCAGGGAACTGTTTATCTTTGCATAAAATGATTTTTAATTGACAGACATTCACAACATCATTAAGCCTCGGCGGGTCATTTATCCTATCCTGATTGGTGTGGCCGTGGCGGTGTGGATGCTATGGCGCAATTTCGATCCCGAAGCATTTAGTTTTTTAACATGGTCGTGGGCAGCTGTGGCCGGGCTATTGGCAGCTTTTGGCATGATGGTCATCCGCGACATTGCATATATGTACCGCATCATCATCCTCACAGATGGTAAATTGAGCTGGAAACAAGCCTTTGATGTGATCATGCTTTGGGAATTCAGCTCTGCCGTGTCGCCTTCGGTGGTGGGTGGAACAGGTCCGGCCATCTTTTTTCTTTATAAAGAAGGCATCAATACCGGAAAGAGCACGGCAGTGGTGCTTACAGCCATTTTTCTCGACGAGGTATTTTTCATTGTGATGGTGCCTTTGTTGTACCTTTTGTTTGGCGAGCTGGTCTTTCCACCTGGAAGCTCGGCCGTTTCCGAAGGGGTGAAAACAGCTTTAATGATGGGTTACGCCGGTATTTTTATCTATACCTTGCTGCTGGCTTACACCTTGTTCATCAATCCTTATTTCTTTAAATGGCTGCTGTCGTATATATTTCTTATCCCTTTTTTACGCCGCTTTCGCACCAGAATGCGCAAAATGGCCAACCAACTCATCATCACCTCTAATCTGCTCAAAGGCAAGTCATTTACCTATTGGTTCAAGGCAGGACTGGCCACTTTTCTTTCGTGGACAGGGCGTTACTGGGTGGTTAATTTTATGTTTATGGCTTATTTTTTTGATCAGCTGGAGTTTACCGACCATCTGCTGATTTATGCACGCCAGCTCACCATGTGGATTATTTTGCTCATCAGTCCAACGCCCGGAGGAAGCGGCATCGCCGAATTTGTGTTCAGTGATTTTTTAGGTGATTTGTTGCCCAACGCCGCTTGGGCGGTTCCGATGGCGCTGCTTTGGAGGCTCATCAGCTATTATCCTTACCTTTTTATGGGCGCCATTGTTTTGCCACGTTGGATTAAAAGGGTCTTCAAAAAGAAATTGGTTTATGAAGTGATTGAATAAATCGCGGAATTGCCGGACAAATAAAAAACAGCCCTTATGACCTGAAAATCGTAAGGGCTGTTTTTGAAATAGGAATTTAGGTTTCAACCTTTAACCGCAGTGGAAATATTGGCTCACCAAAGCCAAGGTGCGGGCCTCATCGTTGCCAAGCTCGGCTCTGAGGTTTTTATCGTCGAATTTGCGGAGGTAGTCAATCAAAAAGTTGAGAATGCTCTCGGGGAATATGTCGTATTTGCGGTAGATTTCTTTGTGCTTTTCGAGCATATCAGCCGACTCAACACAAGAGCCCGGAAGTTGTTCCAATTCGGCAGTTCTGTTTTTATGTTCTTCGTGGAAAATATTCACATCCACATAAGTTTTTTCGGCAAATGCCAATGCGTTTTCCATCTCGAAGCCATGGCGGGCGGCAACGGTAAGGCCGGCCATCAAAAGGTAAATGTCGGCAGTGCCATCGGAAGCCCTAAACTCGACCGTTTGTTTGTTGTTGGTGTCGAAATCGAGTGGATTTTCCAGCGGATTGGCATCCGAAATCATGTCGAATTCATTGGTCCAACCCAAAGGTACGCGCACCAAAACCGAGCGGTTGCGGTCGCCCCAGCAGATGTTGGTGGGAGCTTCTTGGTGGGGCACCAACCTAAAGTAGGAGGTAGGGTTCATATTGCCGAATGCGGTGAGCGAACCGGCAACAGAAAGGTATCCGGCAATGGCTTTTCGTGCGTCATTGCTCAGTTTGCCGTTGTTCATCATCACGCTTTTGCCCTCTTTCATCAAACGGGTATGCACGTGCATTCCGCTTCCTGCCTTTCCAACAATAATTTTTGGTGCAAAGGTGATGGTAACGCCGTTTTGGTAGGCAAGGGTGCGCATGATCCATTTGGCGATCACAAGCTGATCGGCTGCATCTTCCACGTTGGTGGGAAGAAACTCAATTTCGTTTTGCTCGTAAATCTTTCCATTCATTGAAAAGTTACCCACTTCGGAGTGACCATATTTAATTTGGCCGCCGCTTTGTGCAATCAGCCTCATGGCTTCGCGCCTGAACATGCCGTACTTGTTGAAAGGTGACGATTCGTGGTAGCCTTTTTGGTTCACTGCCGGATACAATTCTTGCTCATTGCTGATGACATAATATTCCAGCTCGCCCATGGTTTCGAACGTGAGCCCGGTTTGCTCTTTCATGGCACGATGGGCTTTGCGAAGTACGTATTCGGGGGAGCAATCTAACGGTTTACCGTGACGGTCGTAAAAGGAACACAACACATCGAGGGTTGGAATTTCGGAGAAGGGATTTCTAAATGCAGTGCGGTATTTTGGCACCACATACAGGTCGCTGCTGCCGGTTTCTATAAACGGAAAGAGGCTCGAACCGTCAACTCTTTCGCCAACAGAAAGGATATTTTCGAGGTGATCGCGGCTGTTGATGATAAAATTCAGGGTCTTGAGACGTCCATCCCATCCGGCATAGCGAAAGTTGATCATTTGGATATCATGGTCTTCGATGTATCGCATTAAATCATTTCGTGTGAAATCACATGCAGGTTTATTCAGGTATTGCACCAAAGGGTTGGGATTCATGGAAGTGAACTCGTTCATGGTTCTTCTATTAATGAAAAAATATGATTTTAAGTTGCAAAGTTATTAACTTTGGTTGAAAGCCAATGCCTTTAAGCGGTATTTAAAGCCTCTACAAATAAGGAGGTATCATCCGGATAATGAGATAGTTATGATAACAAAAAGCACACTGACTGAGGTGTTATGGGCATTAAGGCCGCTTCAATCCGGCAAAATAGCTTTCCAGGAGTTGTGAAGCACCGATATACGAACTCATTTTTTGTT
>JADYZK010000130.1 GCA_020853175.1 Bacteroidales bacterium | reverse complement strand
TCGAGGGCACATTTTCAGCATCAATGATAACGGCCAGTTTTAAGTCTTGTTTCGTTTCCAATAGGTGAATTTATTTTCGATGATTATCATTTGGTTTGTAAAGGTAAGGAAAAATTACGGCTATTGTAAAAGCAGGTTTTATAGAAAGAGCTACGGTCTGTTTTTCAAAAAATATTAAATACTATAACTAATTATACACATGCACTTTAATAAGCATTTACAATAGCCGTATTGTTGTAAAATGACAAGAGGTGTTTTAACGACTGAGAGGATAAATAGGATATACGTTATTTGAAAATTTCGTTCAAATGATAGTTAATAAATTTACTTCCGGCCAAATACATACCTTCGGCATACTTTTTACCATTTGGCTCAAGCCACTTTGTTTTTTCGCTATAATTATCGCCTCGAATGACAACAATTGGGTTTTGTAAGGTGGCTGTGGCCTGTGTTTGCGTTGAAAAAGCAACAACTTTCTCTCTTTCCAGAACACCGCCTATTTCTAAATCCGATTTCATCGCTCCTATATATTGGGCTTCGGCACTACCTCCCACCGGAAGCTTTCCACGAGTGAAGATAGCTTGACTGGAAAGTGCGACGGATTGTTTTGATTTATCTACTAAACTGGTAAGGCTGGTTTTCGTATCCTCATCCGAAAAAGTATAATTACTTGCTAATCTGTAGTTGATATTCAACTTCACTTTTGCTTGATTTCCAACATTCCAATCATCTCCAATTTCTGTAAAAGCATAAATCAATGAAATGTCAGCAATTAAGACATCATCTAACTCTTTGGATAAATTTTGAGATGTTTTTTGAAAACCGGCCATTTTATTTGAAAAAGCGTTGCGTTCTTTGTAGTAAAATGAATATCCGGTGGGAACAATAGATAAAATACCAGTCATGTCTGTTTCACCAATACTTGGACCTGTCATCAATTCCCAACCCTTGTAGGTGTCGGTTTGGCCGGCTTCTTCTGTCGAAATAATTTCATAACCGTGTGCTTTCATTTGGTTTACAAATTCCGTAAATAATTTGTCGGCCTCAGCTTGTAGGGCTTCTTTTTCCAGTGTTGATAAGCCTACTGCCGCCTTTGCTTTAGCAGCATTTTTGACAGACCTTCCGAAGCCGCCTGCTTTTTTCTCGTCAACAGCTTCTTTGTAAATTTCAAAATTGATTCCAAAGTTAGCTATATAGAGTTTTTTGTTGCCTTCGTTGAGCTTTTTGGCTTTAAAGGAGTCGTCTTTTGGTTTAAAGTCACCTAATTTTTGTGCATTTAAACTTACAACCGAAGTTATAACGAGGAGCACCATTATTGCGCTGATTTTTTTCATAAGGAGTTTTTTTTGTTAAAAATTTATGAGCCAAAAATACTATTATATTGATAGGTTCAACATTTACAATAGTATTTCATGCTGGGAGAACGTAAAAAATGAAGCGCGATTAAAGCTAATTTTATTCTGATTAAGCTTGTTCAAATAATCACTTTTCTTGCTAAAAATAATCACTTCTCACATTGAATATAAGTGCGAAACCATGATACTGCTATTGCGCTGAGTGAAATAGCAGTACTTTTGTGGGATGAAACAAGGGTTTAAAAATCAACAAGACATACTCGACAAGCTGAGTATCGAAAAGCTCAACGATATGCAGCGAGAAGCGCGTTTGGCCATCCACTCCAACGCCGATGTGGTGTTGCTTTCTCCCACAGGCACCGGCAAAACGCTCGCTTATTTATTGCCTATTATTTCAGAACTGGACCTCAGTTGCACCGAAGTTCAAGTGCTTATTGTGGTGCCTTCGCGCGAGTTGGCCATTCAAATTGAGCAAGTGATTCGCGAAATGGGTGCCGGCATCAAAGCCAATGCAGTGTATGGGGGTCGGTCGTTTGGCAAAGATAAAGCTGAAATCAAACACCGGCCTGCCATCCTTATCGGCACACCGGGCAGGATAGCCGATCACCTGCGAAACGCTACTTTTTCAACTGAAAGAATTACCAGAATTGTCCTCGACGAGTTCGACAAATCGTTGGAAGTGGGCTTTGAAACCGAAATGAAAGAAATTATTGAAGGACTTCCTTCGGTGAAAAAACGCCTTTTAACCTCCGCCACTTTCGCTGTGGATGTGCCTGAGTTTATTGGACTACATGACCCAAAATATGTTGATTTTATTCAAGAAACTTCTTCTCAATTGGAGTTGAAAACCGTTGTTTCTCCCACGAAAGACAAATTAGAAACGCTCCTACAACTCATCAGTCATATCGGCAATCATCCCGGAATCATCTTCTGCAATTTCAAGGATACCATTCAGGAAGTGAGCGATTTTTTAACGCAACACCAGATCAGCCACGGATGTTTTTTTGGCGGCATGGAGCAGAAAGACCGTGAGCGCGCGCTGATCAAATTTCGAAACGGCACACACACCATCATCATTGCAACTGACTTAGCCGCAAGGGGATTGGATATTCCCGAAATTCAATTTATTATTCACTACCAACTTCCGAACCGAGCGCATGAGTTCATTCATCGCAACGGACGTACTGCGCGTATGTTTAGCGATGGAACGGCTTATCTGTTGAAATGGGAGAAGGAAAATTTGCCTGATTTTGTTCAGAATGCAGAAATATTGACACTCAATGAAGCACCCATTCCGCTAAAATCCAAATGGGTTACTGTCTTCATTTCCGGTGGCCGCAAAGACAAAATTTCAAAAAGTGATATTGCTGGTCTTTTTTTCAAACAAGGACAGTTGACGAAAGATGAACTGGGTATTATTGAAATCAAAGTGGATTGCGCCTTCGTTTCCGTGGCCGCCTCAAAAGCCACTCAACTCATTCATCTGTTAGACAATAGCAAGCTAAAAAGTAAAAAAGTACGGGTAAGCGTGGTGTAGGGGGCGGTCTTTGGGCTTTGGTCTCGTCGTGAGACGAGGGTCTTTATCCTTTCCACTTTATCCTTTCCACTTTATCCTTTTTACTTTATCCTTTTTACTTTCAACATAAACCTTTCCATTTCCACTACCTTCTAAAATGTCCAGTTCCTATGGGGAAGGTTGAGTCGGAGTGCAGTGCCAATATAAAACTCGTTGCTGTTGCGGGTGGCGATGGCGCTTTGGAGGTCGCGGTAGCGGAGGTCTAAGTCAATGAAAAGGTTGTGACGAAGCTGATAGCTAAGGAGGGCTTCGGCAATGAGCAGTTGTGTGCTTACGCCCTGTCCCACGGTGTTGTTGTATTCTTGTTCGTAATCGCGGTAATCGAGAAAAATGT
>JADYZK010000129.1 GCA_020853175.1 Bacteroidales bacterium | reverse complement strand
TTTAATATATGAACCGGTAGCAGAAGTAACAATGCTAAAAAAGTTATCACTCCAGTCAAGAATTGCAAAGTTGACCGAGCTAAAAATATTTATCTTGTATTGATTTCCTGGAGCAATTCCTGCGGGTATTGGCCATACCCAAGTAGATCCTGTAGCAGAAGGGTTAAGCTGGGTAAAAGTATTTGGGGTTACTCCATAATTCGCCAATTCAATGTAAACCGGCTTGGTTAAGTTATCGGTCCAGGAAATCAAGTAGGAATCTCCTGCAACCAATTCTATTCCGGCTACACTGGGTTGTTCAACTTTGACAAACGGTCCGTTGTTTTGGGCTGTTACACTCGTACTTAAAGCAATCAGTAAGACTGCAAAAAGCAAGAAAACGCGATGACGTAGAGTTGTTTTCATGATATTAAGATTAATTTATTAGTAATCAATGGTTTATTTTTTAATAATAATTTTTTCAGTTTGTTGGGTTGCTCCACCTGTCCACTGCAGGAGATCGAGGCCACTGTTGATAGTTTTGACATTCAACACCAGCTGGTGTGTGCCTTTTGTCATTTGTCCAAAATCTTTATGCATCACTTGCTTTCCGGCTGAGTTGTACAAAGCAACGGTTGTCTGTGAAGGTTTATCGAGCGTAAAATAAAGTTTCAGCTGATCGTTGGCAGGGTTAGGTCCAACGCGCATAGATTGATATGCCGGTAGTTGCTCCTCGGTACCCACCAAGAAAGAAGCATACACTGCATTGGTGCGATAACCTTGATAAATGTTGTTGAACATACTGTAGGAATAAGGCATAAAAATCTGTCCGTCTTGGTCTTGAATCCATCCCGAACCATCCCAATGTAAAAGATCACAGGTCAAAGCATTTCCATTATCATCGAAAGCGTTGTTGACCATCTGCTGGTTCAGCCATGCTCCGGAAGTCCATGCCTCGCTCACTTGCGCTTGAATACCACCAAAATCATTGTAGTTGAATTGGTCGCGTGTGAAGTTCACCCAAGCGTTGTTCATTGATATTTCGCCTAAGGCTGAGGTAACATAACCTAAAGTATTGTAGGTGTAAGTGTATTTTTCGCTGTTTTTCCAGCTCGATCCAATCCAATCCTGACCAATGTAAAGGATTACTTTACTTGTTGAATTGTAGGTATAAGTTTCTTTATAGGTGTTCAACCATGCAGTAATGTCCCATTCTTGGATAATTCCACTCGAAAGCAATCCGTTGCTGTTGTAATCATAAATCAACTGCAATGCGTTGTCCCATCCACTTCCGTTATAAATTTGACGTGTCAAACCGGTGAGCAAATTGGTGGTGTTGTATGTCAATAAATCATAGACATTGTTTTTCCAAGCACCATTTTCCCACATTTCATACAAGCTGGCCACTACATTGCCATGAATATCATAGGTGTTGGTTGTTTTTTCGGTATTGCCCCAAGCACCGGCTGTCCATTGTTGCTTTGTTTCTGTCAGAACTTTGCCGTTGTCGGTATAGGTCCATGTGGTTCTGGATGCATTCACAAAACTAACTCCATCCCATGATTTCCAGAGTGAGGATAGCATATTGCCATTGGCGTCGTAGCTGCACAATTCAAACAATTCGTTCACCCAAGTGCCATTTTTAAACTCTTTAATGCTTGTTGTAAATCGTTGAGCATTGGGAGTATAAACATAGGTGAATTGCCGCGGGTCTTCGTTCACCGAAAGGAGTTCAACAGACGTTGGTAAGAAAGCCCAATCAGAGTCTGTCCTATCACGGTCTTGTGCAGCATTGAAGCTGTTGATGCGATGAATGTCGGAACGGAGTAAAAATTGATTGCCCCACAGGCTTTGAATCGCATTCACTTCGGCAACTGTTTCAAAATTGGAAAACCGGGTATGAGTCTGCGAAATACCAGCAATCGCTAGGAACAGAAACAGGCCAGTTACCGTCAGTTGAATGAAAGAATGCGTATATTTTCTCATTTGAGTGGTGTTTTGTAATAATCAATCAGTTATGATAATCATTCATTTCAATTCCAACAACAATTGTACCCCAATCCAACCTTTCGTGTAACTCAATTGTGGCAAAGCTTATATAAGTTATGCAGTATATTGCATATATAAAAAATATTCCCAAAACAGGACGGTTTTTTCCCATTTTGAAACTTCATGCTCTAATTAGTACAAATGTATAAAAGACCTCTAAGGGCTATCAAATGAAAAAATGCCAGCTTATAGCATACGAAAAAAGCTACGAAAGCTAAATGTTGTCGAATATGAATATCACAAAACATCGAAACAAAATACCGGCGTTGGTCTGCACAATCTAAAATTGTTGTTTTTTTCATAAAAGTGATAATTTTCATCACAAAATAGAGTTTATTTGTTGAATAATTTTTGTCAAAACAAACACGAAGTAACATGTCAAACGACTTAACATTGGGCATCGGTTCACGGGTAAAACATCCGCAATACGGTAAGGGTGTTGTCATACAAGTTTATACCGATTCTTATGAAATCACTTTTTTAGATTATGGCACCAAAACGATTCTAAAATCATTTCAAGGGATTGAGATTTTAGAATTTGTGAGCAGCGAAACCGACCTCTTGAGTTTCGAGAAGGTTGAAAAAGTTTTCTCACGGATGATTCGCAAGTTTTCCGACCTGCAAGAGGTAGTGCACATCGGCAACAAGTGGAAAGGCGGCATTGTGTTGCTCCAGCCCGGCGACAGGGATCTGAAACCCAAAGAAATTCCTGTTGACACTTTCTTTCATAAGATTGTGATGGTGCGCGATCGGCTCAGGGTGATGGAGCAAAAAATCAATGCTTCTGCGCTCAGCGATGCCGAAAAAGTGGATCTTCAGCAGTATATCACCAAAATTTATGGTAGTCTTACCACCTTTAATGTGCTATTTGCCGAAAAAGACGATTACTTCACCGGCGATTCAAAATAGAAGTTGCAATAAAAAAAGAGGCGCTCACCCCTGATGATCGCCTCTTTTTTTTGATATTTTTTCTATCTATTCTTTAGGAAGTTAGCAGTATAAACAAAGTAACTCCATAAAAAATTGCGTGCTTCCTCTTCTATCTCCACTTGATCCACGGCCTTTTTCATACACGCCAGCCAGTGCTCTTTTGCGTTTTCGTCAATAGGAAAATTCACGTGACGCATCTTTAAACGGGGATGGCCTCTACGCTCGGAATAGGTCGCCGGCCCACCCAAATATTGAACCATAAAAAGGAATAAACGCATTTCAGCAGCATCTAAATCGCCGGGATACATGGGCAAAAGCACTGCATCATTTCTTATCTCTTCATAAAAAAGTGCAATAATTTGCTTGAGGTTATCCCTGCCAATGCGTTCGTAGTAAGTGCGTTGCAAACTTTCCATCTCTATTTCATCCCACGTTGTTTGGCGGCATCTTCTAACCTTTGTTGAAAGGCAGATTTCTTGATGGGTTTTTTCTTGTTTTCCTCAATGCGCAAACGCAATTTATCTTCATTAATCGCGAAACGGAAGAGATACATCTGCGCAAACGTAATCAAGTTGGCCAAAAAGTAATAGTAGCTCAAGCCTGAAGCGTAGTTGTTAAAAATACCCAAAAACATCACGGGCATAATGTACATCATGGTTTTCATGCCGGGCAATTGGGTGCTTTGACTGCCCATCATCTGGTTGTTCATGTAGGTGTACATGATGGTTGAAATGGTCATCAGCAAGGTGAAAAGACTCACGTGAGCACCATAAAACGGGATATCGAAAGGCAAATTTAAAATGCTGTCGTAGCTTGACAAATCGTGTGCCCAAAGGAACGATTCTTGACGCAGCTCGATGCTTGAAGGGAAAAATCTGAACATGGCAATCAGAATGGGCATTTGAAGCAACATGGGAATACATCCCGACATGGGATTGGCTCCGGCACGCTTGTAAAGACTCATCACAGCCTGTTGCTTTTTCATGGCATCTTCCTTTTTGGGGAATTTGGCATTGATTTCGTCCACCTCGGGTTTCAAAACACGCATTTTAGCCGAAGAGGAATAGGTTTTGTAGGCTATCGGAAGTAAGAAAAGCTTTAGAATCAGTGTTAAAACTAGAATAACAATACCATAATTCCATCCAAAACTACCAAGAATATGAAAAACCGGAATCACAAGGTAAATGTTGATCCATGCCAATAAAAAGAATCCCCATCCAAGTGGAATTTGTCGCTCGAGACCCAAATCATAAGCTTTCAGTTCGTTGTAGCTGTTAGGTCCCAGATAAAAGAACATTCCGATTTTTTGAGAAGGACTTAATGTGACGGGTAAACCCATTGACGAACTCACCGATTTCATATAACGGCTGTTCGTGGGCTGCTCTTTATCGAAAGTTTTTAGCTCTGCATTTTCAAAATAGTCATTGGCTATAAGGGTAGTGCTAAAAAATTGTTGCTTAAACGACACCCAACGTACTTTGGTTTTGATGCTTTTTTCATCGCTTTTTGACAGTGAAAGGTTTTCAACATCATCGTTCAAATGCTTATAAAAGATGGTGGGACTGTTGAAACGATCAATGGAGCGCTCTTGGTTGAGCAAGTCGAGCGACCAATCGAGGTTCATATAACTGGTGTTGCTTGCCAGAATTTTATCCATGCCTTCGAGCACTAGATTGAAGCCCACCTTGTAATCGGATGGATAAAGAACGTATTCAAAAGCGATATATTTGTTGGTGACACTATCGCCTTCACTCACAAAAGCACGTAAGCTCAAGGTGAGGCTGTCGCCGGTAACTGCCGGAATTTTGTTTCCGACGAGGGCTTTTCCATTCACAAACGG
>JADYZK010000128.1 GCA_020853175.1 Bacteroidales bacterium | reverse complement strand
ATGAGCAGCAAGCCATCAGCCTCGAAGGCGATGAGGTTGTTTTTTGGCAGCTGCCCGATGGCTCAAAAATCAGATCATTCAAAGTTGAACATAGCAACGATGCCATTGCCATGAGCCCAGACGGAAATCAAATAGCTATTGCGCAAACTGTCAACAAGGAAGATATCAAACGTGACAGCAGATTTCGCAGGCAAAAAAAAGCTGCCAAACTTACCGTCAAATACAAGCAGCAGTTGAGTATTTACAACAGTGAAACCGGCAAAAAAATAGCTACTATCAATGAGTTTTATGATATCATCCACGCCTTGAGGTATTCTGCAGGAGGAGAGGTGTTGCTGGTGTTTCAAAAGCCTCATCTGAAAGTACAAACGGGTTTTCAATCACGGAGCTACATTAACCTTATTGATGTGGAAACAAACGCACCGATGCGTAAGGCCTTCACCACCCAATCTGCCGGGTTTTCGGAATTGCGTTTCAGCAGCGATGGCAGCCTTGCAGCCACCAACTCCCGAGGCACCCGCTTCGAGGAAATTCATTTGTATGATGTTGCAAGTGGCACCTTGCTTCAACGGTTTGAAATGGGACATCGCCTTTTTGAGAAAGGCAGCCAAGGCGAAAAATTGATCAAAGACTCACGTCCCTCTTTTGTTTTCTTGCCCGGCAACAAGGCACTTCTCATCGTGATGGGCAACCAAATGATCCAATGGAATTTTGAAACAACTAAATAACGGTACTTTATGAAAATTTATTTGCTCTTCATATTGCTTTTGTTGTCGGGTTTTGCAGTCCGAGCACAGTCGCATCGTACACTCCTCGAAACCAAAGAAGAGATCGTTGCCCAAGCCACCAAAGAGTTGGATAGCGCTATGCTGGCACCACATGGCGAGCTTTACCTGTTTGGCCAAAAGCAGAAAATATCCGGCGAATACACCTTGCAGTTGACCATGCGTGAAAAAGGTCAGGTGGTTTCGGTGTTTGTTATGGACAAAAAAGAAGGCAACATCCCCTCTCAAAACAGCCTCAAAGATCGTATCCTTAATTTCCGGTTTAGCTTTAAAATGCCAAAGAAGAAGGACTACAAGTTCACTTATAGCTTTAAATTTTAAAAAAACACATCATGAAAAAATTAATTGTTGCACTGTTGACACTTCTGTCCTTTGGCTTGCTTCAGGCACAGGAAGACATGCCGGTCGTTTGGGAATCGCGGCTGGATCACACAATTTTATATGCCGGAACGGGCCACGAAGGTGAAAGTAGCTATGCGGCCTCCGACAAGGAAATGACCCTTTTTGACAATGCCACCGGCAAGATCATTTGGAGCAAGGCCTTCAAAGAAATGGCTCCAAAACTGCGCAAAATTGACGAGCTCATTCCGTTTTGGGACTCTAAAACAATTTTCATTTTCGAACGTAAGTTGGGAAAAGACCAAATTGCATGCGTGGATCTTGCAACGGGAGAAGCTCTTTGGACAACCGACAAATACCAAGACCTCAACGAAAGCTCTATCACCTATATTAAAGAGGATGATTGCTTTGCAGTAAGTCTCAAAAAAAGCTTGGTTTACATCAGGGCAAGAACGGGCGAAGAGCTTTGGTCAACAGAAAAATTCAAAGGCGTTGTTGGGCAATACGTTTACGACCGCCCTTCGCATACCATGACGATGGTGAACTTTATTCCGGGTGCACTCGAAGCGCTTTTCAGCGGATTTAAAAACCAAATCATGCGTATGAACTTGGCTACCGGCGAAATAGTTTGGGAGAACACCTATATTGGAAGAGCAGAAAGAAAAGTCATCTCAAAAGAGTTCCTCTATGAGCTTGATGTGGTTGATAACAAAGTTTTTCTGCGATTGAACGGGATGCAAGTGTACGATTATGCTACCGGAGCACAGCTTTGGTCGGCTGCTTTTGATTTCTCACCGGATAAATTGGTTGGCAAACCTGTTGGGACAAAACAGTTTGGCGTATATGGCGCAGTAGCCGACCCCGTGATTGAGGGTGACGATATTTATGTTCTCGATATGGTCAACAAAAAAAATCAGTATGTAAAAAAATACGATCTCAACACTGGCAAGCTGCTTTGGACCTCGCGCGAAATAAAAGACGCTCGTGCAATCCCGGGTATGAAAGTGATCCACGGTAAAGTGATTCTTCAAATTGGGGGCGTTGTCGAAGTGCAATACCACCGCACTTATCGCAGTGGCGATGAAACAATTTCGGAAACAGCTATCGTTTTTGAAAACGTGAAACCCAATGGCATTCAAGCTTTTAATTGCAGTGATGGAACTTTAGCTTGGGAGTCGGAACGATTTAAAAAAGGAATCACAAACTCTATTTCCTTCGGCAATAACTATATCGTGTGCAGCGGAAAAGAACTTTACAGTCTCGATGTGGCCAGCGGAAAAGAAAACTTCAGCTCGCCTGTGTCGAAAGGCGGCGTGGGCCTTGCTCAGCTTATCCTTCCTTATAAAGACAATGTGATCGTAGTAGTGGGCGAAAAAGGGGTATCAACTTTTGATGTGGACAAGGGCGACCTCATCCATTCGGGCAAATACCGCAAATCAACCTTGGAAGATTATGAAGGCGATATTTTGGTGATGAAAACCGACAAAGCCGACATAGGCACCTTCGACCTGAACACCTGTAATTATAAAGATTTCAAGGCACGAAAAGGTTCTATCACTACCCTTACTAATGCAGGCGATTTCGTGTATGTGTATGAAAAACGGACCGTATCAAAACTCAGCACACGCTAACGCTTACAATCAAACTCTATAAATTATGCCCAACAGAAAAAACTGTTGGGCATTTTAAATTTTTATTCGGCTCGTGGCAGAAAAAGAATAATATTCATACTTTCGTGCATGGAATTCTATATCAAGTTGCTGAAAAGAGCAACTTCACTAAAAAACGACAGTTTTTATACCCCAACTTCAAAAATCAACCTTATGAAAAAATTGAATTTATTGCTGATGGTGCTGATGGTGTTTGGCATGGGCCAGATGTTTGCACAAAAAGAAGAAAATTTCATTTCTTGCTCAGTGGATGGCAAGGAATATAAGGCCGAAGCCAAGAGGCTACGCATTGGCGGTTTTGGCTTTGATTACCTTACCTTAGCCGCCTTTCAGTTGAACCCCGACGTGCAGGTTTGGATTAGAATCTTCTATTTCAAAGATGAACTTAAACCCGGAACCTACAACATCGTTTCGGAAGAGGAACTCACCTACGACACGAGAAAGAAAAAAATTGAAAACGATTCGGTATGGGTGCTTGTTGACTATACCGAAGAAACCAAAAAGCTTGGCTACGGATATCACGACGGCGAGTCAATGACGGGCAGCCTGACCATTGAAGAGGTCACCGACAATTCCATCAAAGGCACTTTCGAAGCCAATCTTAAAGGTGTGTATTACAAAAAACGCAACGTTGCTGCCGTCACCGGATCGGGCATCAGGGGCAACATTGAACAAAAGATGTTTACCAAAGCAGGTGCCGGTATCCTTGTCAATGGCGGCCCACATGAGCACGACAACACCAAAAAACTCAAAGAAACAGATTCGATTGTTTTAACGAATGGTAGCTTTTTTGTGGATTGGAGCAAGCCCGAAAAAACCACAGACAACGAATAGTTGGGTATTTTTTCGGTGTTAGTTGATCGATATTTTTTTCTGATCCTTGCAGTGGTTGTGTTTGATATTTAAGACATCCCTCCGCCAACTACAAACGACTCAAAATTATCACGATTTATCAGTTGAGTTTGGTGGTTGGGATATGCTTTAAGAAATGAGTCAGGGAAGCGGACATTGTCCTCTTTCCATTTGAATTCAAAGGCATTGAGAACACCATCCTGTTCTTCAATATAATCAATTTCAGCCTGATCGTGGGTGCGCCAGAAGTAAGTATTTGGTGTATTGT
>JADYZK010000127.1 GCA_020853175.1 Bacteroidales bacterium | reverse complement strand
AGCTCCAAACCATTGTTGAAGGCGTATTGCAGGTAGGCGTCTTTCAGCTCGAGTTCAGAGTTGGAAAAGTCGAGGTCAATTTCGCCATACCAGTTTTTGGCAAACTCAACTTTTGCTGCCAAGCGTGCTCTGCGGATTGAGGTTCCGTTACCGATGGGGTTCAATGTTTCTTTTGAAAACATGGCACCATCCACTTGCACGCGAAAATCGAACCAAATGCGGTAGTCATCTTTGAAACTTTGCATCACCAAAATGCCGTTACGTTCTTCTACCTGAAGTGGATTGCGGTTCACTTTTACACCATATTGGTTGTAGCGAACATTGCTGTGAAGTGTTACGTGAAGTGTGGTTTGGCCGTTCAGAGGCATTTCCATCACATCATGATCGGGGTGCGAAAAAACAAGCATTTGCCCATCAATAATTTGCATTGCAATGGTGTACATACCTTTTTCGTTTGTTACTACTGATTGGTTGGTGCCTTTGACACTCACCACAGTTTCGCCCAATGCCTTGCCGGTATGATCGGAAGTCACCGTGCCGGTAATTTGGGTCGTTTGCCCAAAAAGGAGCGCGGTTCCGAGCCCAATCCAAGCAGCCGTTAAAAGAATAATTTTCTTCATAGGTTTAAGATTTAATTAAATGGTATTGATAAATTGTAAGAGATTATCATTTTTCTCCAGTTTGAGTTTTCTTTTTAGTCGGTAGCGCGATACCTCCACACTCTTTGGAGATATGCTGAGCAATGTTGCAATTTCTTTGTTCGATAGGTTCAATCTTATCAAAGTGGCTAATTTTTTTTCTTGATCGGTAAGGTTTGGAAAAGCGGCCTCAAGTTTCATTTTAAAGTCTTTATGCACTTGCTCCACTTCGCCGTAAAAGCTTTCTTTTTCCCGAGAAAAAGACATTTTTTGTCTGATAAAACTGATGGTGTTTTTGAGGTTGTTTCTCACCACGGCTTGCTCTTCGGATGGGTTGATATCATCCAATCGGGCTGTTATTTCTTCCAGAAACATCCGTTGCTCGGTGAGGTTAAAAGCCATATCAATAAACTCTTTTCTTCGCGTTTCGAGGTGGGCATGAAGCACTTCGTTTTTCGATTGGATGGCTTTCATCTCCATTTCGGATAAGGAACGTTGGGCTTGAAAGAGTTGATTTTGTTGAGAAAGCAGGTCGTTTTCGGCTTTCAGTCTAAGTTTTTGTTGGCGAAAAACCAGAAAAATTAGAATGGATATCAGTGCGGTGGCAGTCAGTAAAATGCCGGGGATGACCAAATCTAATTTTTTAGCGGAAGTGTATTCACTTTGAGAAAACAATTCAAAGGTTTGACTATCGGCAACTTTGCTCGTTATCGGAAGACTGAAAACATTTTGAATAAAAAATAAGGAGATAAATGTGAAGAATCCTGCAATAAGTGGCGTTGTTAACCAGCCTGTGGCAATGGCTACAAGCGATTTGTTGTTGATTTCGCGTGAGCCTTTTACAAAGCCGATGCCCATAACCGAGCCCACCACCACTTGGGTGCTTGAAACCGGAACGAGCGGAAAAGCAGGCAAACCTATGGAAAGCATTAGGTTTGCCAAGTGGTGTGATGAAAACAGAAACAACACCATTGCTTGGGAAAAAACGACCACGATGGCGGCTTCGGGCGAGAGCGATAATATGCTATTGCCAAAACTGTGCATCATTTTTTCGCCATAGGTATAAATTCCCACTGCAATCGCTAGGCCGCCCATTAGCAGCAGCACCTGAACGCCGTCGAGGATAAAGAAACCAAAATCAACTTCAACAGCAGGTGCTGAACTAATGAATACCGCCATAACATTAGCTATGTTGTTGGCTCCTAAGCTATAAGCTGCAAATGCACCGGTAACAATTAAAGCTATTCGGATATAGGCATCGAGTTTAATGACATGAATCTTTGCTTTCTTGAGAAAATTGCGAAGCAAAAGGAAAAGGAGAGCCGAAAACAGTAGGCCTAATAGGGGAGCGCTTACCCAAGAGGTGACGATTTTATATAAAACTTCTACATTTACATTGTTGCCCGTAAAAAGAATCCAACCCATGATGGCCCCCACGATAGCTTGGCTCGTTGAAACTGGAAGTCCGCGCTTGGTCATTATAAAAACGGTTGCTGCGGCACACAATGAAACTGCAAATCCTCCTGCCAACGCATCAACAGCCCCTAAAGCATTGAGGGTGTGGGTGGTGCCTTTGCCTTGAAAAACAGCTCCTAAAACAATAAAAACACTCGAAAGGAAGGCCGCTTGACGAAAACGAATCATTTTTGAACTTACGGCACTACCAAAAATATTGGCGGCATCATTGGAGCCTAAGGACCAACCTAAAAACAAGCCACTTGATATGTAAATTAGAAATAACAATCGTTTTTAATGCTTTGGTTTATTATAAAGGTGATGAACGAAGTAAATGCTTCTCATGCTGGGGAGTCTAAATCGTTCGTTTGATGGCCATGACGGAAATCAGATCGGCAGCTTTTTCAGCAGCATCCGATAAAGTTTCTATGTGTAAGGTGAAATAGCGCAAGTGAAATTTCTCGCTCAGCTTGAGGTTGGGCATATCATGGAAAACCGTTCGTTTGATGGCATCAGCCAGCTTATCGGTTTCCTTTTCATACAAATAGGT
>JADYZK010000126.1 GCA_020853175.1 Bacteroidales bacterium | reverse complement strand
TTATAAGAGGTTTTATAAATGGGGCGTTGCAACACAATGTTGAGTGTTCCTTTGTATTCATCTGATGACATCCGTTCTCGAATGGTAAGCATCATCGTACATTCAATACGTTCTAAGTTTTTGATGTTGACATTGGTCCATTTGCGGTTGTTCATAAACTCATACAATGCCGATTGCAGCGATTCAAAAACCCGCCTGTCAGTGCCTTCAATGGTAGGTGCATTCACGCTAACGCTCACCAAAAATTCCTGACCGTAGCTTTTAATGCCCAACAACAAGGCCAAAATCATCCAAATAATTCCTTTTTTCATCGGCGGTTTCGTGATTTGATACAGCTTATAAACTATTTTAAGGTGATGTTATTGTGTTTTTCTGAATAAAAGGCCGGCAATGGTTTCGGCAATATCGGCGGCCACTTCTTTTTTGCTTTTTAGCGGTAGAGCATGTGTTTTTTCGTCGGCATCAATTAAAGTTACTTTGTTGGTGTCGTGCATAAAACCTGCTCCGGCATCGGAAAGTTGGTTCAACACAATCAGGTCGAGGTTTTTGTTGCGTAGTTTTTGAATCGCATTTTCAATGCCATGATCGGTTTCTAAGGCAAAACCGACCAAAAATTGTGCAACAGTTTTCTTTTGGCCTAAAGCTTTCAGGATGTCGTGGGTTCTTTCCAACTCGAGCGACCAGAGCAATTCGTTTTTCTTGATTTTAGCCTCAGCCACCTGCTTTGGTTTGTAGTCGGCAACCGCTGCACTCATAATAGCAATGTCGGCCTTCTCGAAGAGAAACAAACAATTTTGATACATTTCTTCAGCTGTTGTTACAGGATAAACAGCTATGCTGCTGTTGTTTACATTCAGCGAGGTAGGACCTAAAACCAAGTCAACGGAAGCGCCTTGTTCGGCAAAGGTTTGTGCTAAAGCCACGCCCATTTTTCCGGAGCTGTAGTTGCCAATGAATCGAACGGGATCAATGGCTTCGTAGGTGGGGCCGGCTGAAATCAACACTCTTTTTCCAAAAAAACGTTGCCCCAGCTTAAAATGTGATTGAATAAGGTCGAACATTACCTGCGGTTCTTCCATGCGGCCTTCGCCACACAGTCCACTGGCCAGCTCGCCTTTGGTGGGTGCTATCATTTGATGACCGCGTGCCTCCAAAATCTGCAAATTTTGCTTTGTGCTGGGATGCTTGTACATATCCAAATCCATCGCAGGTGCAATCATTACTTTGCAACGGGCAGATAGATAAACTGTTAATAGAAAATTATCGGCAATGCCGTGTGCCATTTTTGCCATGCTGTTGGCGGTAGCCGGAGCGATTAGGAAAAGGTCGGCCCACAACCCCAGATCCACATGGCTGTCCCATTCGCCTGTTACAGCATCAAAAAAACCTGTGTGAACGGGCTTGCCCGACAAAGTGGCGAGCGTTAAGGGAGTAACAAAGTCTTTAGCGTTGGGGGTAAGGATGATCTGAACCTCAGCACCTGCCTTTTTAAGCAGGCGGATGAGCAACGGAATTTTATAGGCGGCAATACCGGCCGTGATTCCTATCAGGATTTTCTTACCTTGCAGCATCGGCTTTGGGGTTGTTAGAAATCGCCGTTTTCCTTGTGTGGATTGCGGTAGTATATTTGCTCGTTCAAAAATTCATGAACCGCAATGAGGGTAGGCTTGGGTAGTTTTTCGTAAAACTTGGCCAACTCAATTTGTTCTCTGTTTTCAAAAATTTCTTCTAAGTTGTCTGAGGTGGAGCTGAATTCGGCAATTTTTTTGCCCAACTCATCTTTTAGCTCGGTTGAAATTTGATTGGCACGTTTTGATAAAATGGCTACAGTTTCATAAATGTTGCCGGTGCCTTTATAAAACTGGTCTTTTTGACGGGTAACAGCAGTGTTTTCCGTTTTTACTTTTTTGAAATCCATATTGAGACAGTATTAATTGACGATTTTTTTTCGAGCTTTTTCGTGGATGGGCTCTAATGTTTTAAGATAAACGCTTTCGGGATATTGAAAACGCAGGTTGTTGAATGATTCAATGGCGGCTTCGTAACGTTCCCTCTTTTTTTCGGGGATGCTTTTTTCGGCATATTCGTAGTTGGCCAGCACCATATTTTGCAGCACCTCTTCGCCTCTTTCGGTATCAGGGAAACGTTTCAGCAAGTTTTGAAAGGAGGTGATGGCGGCCTGATAATCGCTCATTTTATAATACAATAAGGCGATATTGTAGTCTTTTTCTTCGAGTTTGGCCCTTAGATCATCAATCAATTTGTTGCTTTCGGCTACCCTTTCACTTTTCGGATATTGATCTGTGAAAGCTTGTAACTCCTTAATAGCGAGATAGGTATTGGATTGATCGAGGCTTGGTCGCGGTGAATCGAGATAGTAGCAATAGGCATTCATAAACATACACTCTTCGGCGCGGGCCGAAGTAGGGTAAGTTTGCGCGTGTTTCTTAAAATAGAAACTCGCTACGGTGTAATCCTTCAGATAGAAGTAGGAGTATGCCATACGGAAACTGATTTCTTCGCCTTTGCCGGTGCCACGATAAGCCGACTGCAAGAGGTCGAAAAGTTCGAGCGACCGCGAATAGTCTTTCTTTTCAAATAAATCAATGGCGGCGTCATACTTCATTTCATTGTCTGTGCTCTTGAGCAATTTTTGGTATTTACTGCACGAGCCTAAGCTGAAAATGAGGATAATTACGGATAGAAAGAGCAGTTTCTTCATCATGGCGCAAAATTACATCTTTTTTGTGTTGACCCAAACGCTTTGAATATGTTTTTATTATCTATGAATTTTGCTGTCAGTTGCATGTTCTTTGGTATTGTTTTCTCTTTTTAAGCTTGAATGCTTTGATGCACCACATTTTGTTACCTTTGCGCGCAAACAATTTAAGAATTTTTGCAATGGATGTTTTTGATAAATGCACAACAAATATGGGCCCTTTAGGCCAGTATGCGGATCAAACCGAAGGTTATTTTATGTTTCCAAAATTGGAAGGAGACATTAGTAACAAGATGATATTTAGAGGTAAAGAACGCCTCATCTGGAGTTTAAACAACTATCTTGGTTTGGCCAACCATCCGGAGGTGCGCAAAGCCGATGCCGATGCTGCTGCTGCTTATGGAATGGCCTATCCGATGGGTGCCAGAATGATGTCGGGACAATCGAACTACCACGAGCAATTGGAAAAAGAGTTGGCCGCTTTTGTGGGTAGAGAAGCCGCTTATCTGCTGAATTTCGGATATCAAGGAATGATTTCAGTGATCAATTC
>JADYZK010000125.1 GCA_020853175.1 Bacteroidales bacterium | reverse complement strand
TCCCACGCATCATCAACATTGCCTCCTTTACGATAAACCAGCTTTTTGACGGGTTTAAAATAATCTTTGTAGATGAAGCGAAGCACATTTTCATTTTGATTTAGGATACCTTGAATGATTTCATCATCTGTAAATTTCATCTTCTCTCTATACATTAGTACCACTTAAATTGAAAAACGCATCACTTTTTTTGAACTTTTTTTTAATTTTTTTGTAACTAACTGAATATCAATATAAAAAAATACAATTTTTTTTCGTTGTAAAATGGATAATTTTCGACTCACACGGAGCAAACTTAGTAAAAATGAAGCTGAAATAGTTTATTTTTGAATCTAATTTACAAACAACTTCCAATCTGTATGATGAAGCGATTCCATTTTTTTAGGTTAAGCACTTTTTTGACCCTTTTATGGGTTGTTTTTTTAGGATTTGAGTCCTTACACGCACAAAATCCTTCGCGTTTGCGATTCGCTTTTTATAACGTTGAAAATTTTTTTGATTTTGAAACGGATTCCACCCGCGACTATAACGCGTTTACTCCCGATGGCGATCAGCATTGGACTTTGTACAGGTTTTTGCAAAAGCGAAACAATCTTTTTAAGACTTTGGTAGCTCTTGGACAAGGAACAGCACCAGCTTTGGTGGGCTTTTGCGAAGTAGAAAATGATCGCGTCCTTCAAGAGGTGATCTATAAAACACCGCTTAAATCAGCTGGCTATGGCATCGTTCATTACGAATCGCCCGATCGTCGTGGCATTGATGTAGGATTGATTTACAGAAAAGAGTTTCTCCGTTTGGTTACAAGTCAGCCCATCAGGGTAAGCAATCCCGACGATTCTTCTTTTTTGACGCGCGACATCTTGTTTGCAGGCTTTGAAACTCCGGCCAATGATACTGTTTTTGTGTATATCAACCACTGGCCTTCGCGCTATGGCGGGCAGGTCGAATCCATGGATAAGCGGATGCTGGCTGCCAAAACGCTTCGTCATCATTACGATTCGTTGCTTCAGGCATTGCCAAGGGCTAAGGTGATCATGATGGGCGATTTTAATGACACACCGCTCGACCCAAGTTTAATAGAAGGGCTACAAACCAAAAATGCTACATCGGATTTTGCGCCAACAGACTTACTCCAATTGTTTTTTGAAGGAAACACTTTGGGCTACGAAGGAACCCTCAAACACGGCCACAGCTGGCAAATTTTCGACCAAATTATCGTTTCTCCTCAGCTCTATCTTTCGGATAAGGGAACGGCTTATTGTCCTAACAGTGCCACTATTTTTGTTGCTGATTTTTTAATGGAAAATGACGATCGCAACCTTGGGAAAAAACTCAACAGAACATATATGGGTCCAACTTACATCGGCGGTTACAGCGACCACCTGCCGGTTTATATTGATCTTTGTTTTCCTAAATGATTTTGCTCCGAAAGGGTATTCAGTAGCTTGATGATTTCACTCATCCCCAAAACATGATCCACCTTTCCGGTTTGAATGGCAGCCAATGGCATGGCCGAAACTTCGGCTTCTGCCGGGTCTTGTACGATGGTGAGTCCCCCAAATTGGTGGATATTAATAAGTCCTTTTGCGCCATCATCGTTGGCCCCTGTTAGCACTATTCCGATCAGCTGATCCAAAAAAACCTCTGCCGCACTTTCAAAAAGCACATCAATCGAAGGGCGTGCATAACTCACTTTCTCGCTTACTGACAAGCTTAAACTGTGGTCTTTCTCCACCAAAAGGTGATAATTGGCAGGGGCAATATAAGCGTGATTGGGCAGCAATAGCTCGCCTGCATCGGCCTCTTTGATGGTAAGATGCGACAACTTATTGAGGTAGTGTGCCATAAATCCATCCGACTGTGGACTTAAATGTTGAACCACCAACACCGACAGCGTAAAATTAGGAGTAAGTGCTGCAAACAATTCTTTCAACACTTTAAGCCCTCCGGCAGAAGTGCCAATCACAATTACTTTGTATGTATTGTTTAACTCCAAGATTGATAGGTCTTTATGGCAGATGAACTTTCTTTTTGTAGATTTTATTTTTGCTATCTAAGGTTTCAAAAAACGGATAAATATCGGTAAACATAATGTTTTCTTTTGAACCTAAACCAAGATATCCACCTTTGATTAAGCTTTCAGAAAAAATTTGAAGCACCCTATTTTGTAGTGTTTTATTAAAATAAATCAAAACATTACGGCAAACAATTAAATGTACTTCGGCAAAAACGCTGTCCGTTACAAGGTTATGTTCAGCAAAAACAATGTTTTCTCTCAGGTTTTGATTCAAAATAGCGGAATCGTATTTTGCGAGGTAATATTCAGAAAATGAATGTGTTCCGCCTGCCTGTTGATAGTTGGCCGTAAATTCTTTTATTTTACTGATGGGATAAATGCCTTTGCGGGCTGTTTCGAGCACGACAGGGTTAAAGTCGGTAGCATAAATTTGAGTTCGATGATAGAGCCCCTCTTCTTTAAGCATGATGGCAAAGGAATATACCTCTTCACCGGTGGCGCAGCCCGCGTGCCAAATCTTGATGTATGGATATGTTTTTAAAATGGGCAGCACTTCATTGCGCATGGCAGCATAAAAGGAGGGGTCGCGGTACATCTCTGTCACGTTGATGGACAAGTCGCGCAGCAGCACGTCAATAAAACCCTTTTCATGCAAAGTTTTGTGCTGTAAATCGCTCAAACTGCGAAGCCCTAGTGATTGTTTGCGTTGTAAGATGCGTCTTTTTACATGCGCTTTGTTGTAATCGCGAAAATCGTAGCCGAATTTTTTAAAGATGGCTTCTAATAAAAGCTCAAGTTCAATATCTTCTGTTTGTATTTCGTTTTGATGTTCTGTTTGCTCCATAAGTAATTTTTTTAACAGGCTGTATGGTCATTTAATACAGCCAAACCCGGAGCAGCGAAAGTAGTTTACCTGTATCAAAAGGTTTGGTGAGGTACTCGTTGGCTCCGGCGGCAATACATTTGTCGCGGTCGTCTTTCATGGCTTTCGCCGTCAGGGCAATGATAGGCAGTTTGACAAATCGCGGGTCTTTTCTGATTTCACGCATGGCTTCATAGCCGTCCATTTCGGGCATCATAATATCCATCAACACCAAATGCATTTTGGGATTGTTTCGGAGTTTTTCAATGCCTTCGCGACCGTTTTTTGCAATGGTAATGTTCATGTTAAATGCGTCGAGAAAACTCGTAAGGGCAAATACATTGCGCATATCGTCATCTACAATCAATATATTTTTTCCATCGAGAACGTCTTCGCGCGGGTGAATTTTTTTAAGCATTTCCTGTTTTTTCTTCGGTAGCTTTTCTTCTATCTGATGCAGGAAGAGGGTTGATTCTGACAGCAGACGCTCAAATGAACGTGCGCCTTTCAAAATGATACTGTCGGCAAATTGCTCAAGATGAGCATTTTCGTCGGGACTCATTTCGTGCGAGGTATAAACGATCACGGGAAGCAGCTTGAGCTTATCATCTTTTTTTATTTTTTCTAACAACTCAAAACCGCTTATTCCTTCCAAGCCAAGGTCGAGGATCATACAATCAAAATGCTCTTTGTCAAGAAGTTCCCATGCTTTTTCTCCGGAGCTTACAGCTGTAATCAGAATATCGTCGCCGGCCATCAAACTTCCGATACTCTTGCGTGTGATTTCGTCATCTTCTACAATGAGTAGTTTTCGGCTGTTGTTGGCTACCAGACTTTCAATTTTATCGAGAGCCGATTCGAGCGATTCTTTGCTTACTGGCTTGCGTAAATAGCCGATAGCGCCTTGCTTGAGTGTATCGAGACTGCGGTCGGCAGCCGAAATAAAGTGAACGGGAATATGCCGTGTGCGGTTGTTTTTCTTGAGCCGATCCATCACCTCATAACCGTCAATGCCCGGCAATCCAATGTCGAGAATGATGGCGCTGGGAAGGTAAAAATCAGCAAAATGCAAACCCGATTCTCCATCACCGGCCAACAGACATTTGAAATGGTGTTCGTTGGCCATATCTTTCATCAATCCAGCGAAATTTGAATCGTCCTCAATGATTAAGAGTACTTTGTCGCCTTCGCTGATGAGGTGCCGATCGTCTCTTATTTCTTCATTGATTGGGGCGATGGGTGCTAATGCAAGCTCAAGAGGCGTTTGCGGTGCGGAGGGATTCGTTTTATCCGCTGACTTCTCCGGTTCAGGACTTGAAACGGGCAGGTTTTCTTTGGCGTGGTGTTGCACAGGCAAATAAAGGGTAAAGGTAGTTCCCTCGCCTTCATTGCTTTCCACATCAATGTGGCCGCCCAGCAGCTCGGTAAAAGCCTTTGAGATGCTGAGACCCAGTCCAGTGCCGCCGTATTTACGACTCGTTGTGCCATCGGCCTGCGTGAAAGCATTAAAAATCAACTCGAGTTTGCCGGGAGCAATACCAATACCGGTGTCTTGAACCGCTAAAGCTATAAATTCTTGGTCTTCAGCTTGTTCTGGAGTGTGGTCGGGCCAAAAAATATTTAAACTCACACTTCCTTGATGGGTGAATTTTAAGGCGTTGGAATAAAGGTTTTTAAGAATCTGAAACACACGTTGACTGTCTGTCTTAATGTATTCGGGCAAGTTTTTACTGATGTTGATAAACAACTCCAAGCCTTTTTTTTCTGCTATCGGGCCAAAGTTTTTTTGCACATAAACAGCAATATCAGCAAGATAGAGTGATTCAATGAAAAGATCTATTTTACCCGATTCAACTTTACTCAGATCGAGAATTTCGTTGATCAGCTCCAAAAGATCGGAGCCTGAACTGTTGATGGTACGCGCATATTCAAGCTCCTTGGGGTTGAGGTGCTGCTTTTTGTTTTCTGCCAGTAGCTGCGATAAAACAAGAATGCTGTTGAGAGGCGTTCGTAGCTCGTGCGACATATTGGCCAAAAATTCCGATTTATAGCGTGAGGCCTGTTCGAGATCCTTGGCTTTTGCTTCTATTTCTTTGCGTGCGGCCTCTAATTCAACGTTTTTGTCGCGAATGGCATCACGTTGTGCCTCAATGGCTTTGGTGCGTTCTTCCAGCTCTTCGTTAGTTACTTTAAGTTCTTCTTGCTGTGCTTGAAGGGTTTCTTCCGACACCCTGAGTGCGGATGTTTGCTCTTGCAGCTCTTCGTTGGCTTGACGAAGTTCTTCCTGCTGAACAGCCAATTCGTTGGCTTGTTCTTGCGAATGTTTGAGTAACGCTCTAACTTTTTCGGCAGCGTTGACCGTTCTTATGGCGATGGCCATATTGACACCTGAAAGTTTAAAAAAGGTTTCTTTAAGCCCGTCGAAAGGCTGTGTGGAGATCAACTCTACAACACCGGTCAATTGGTCTTCGTGAACGAGTGGGAAAACGATACAACCGTTGGCTTCAACGCTATGGGTTCCAAAATTCAACAC
>JADYZK010000124.1 GCA_020853175.1 Bacteroidales bacterium | reverse complement strand
CTACGCCCTTGGTGCACTGTCTGTTGCAGGCGCCCATGTCGAGGATGGACGTGATTACCGAAGCCGAAACACAAAAGTTGGTGCGCGGGAGTCAATTGGTGAGCAAATACAACCAAGAAATGGATCGCGAAAGTGCTTATGAGCTGCTGCAAAGGAAGGTGCTTTCGGCACATGACAACAATAGAGAAGAGCTGCCTTCGCGCCCCACAGGTCGCACCAAGGCAGAGCCCTCAACTTTTGAAACCGTGATGAAAAGTCCAGTAACCAACACTATCATTAGAGAAGTTACGCGCGGATTGCTCGGTGTTTTAGGCATAACCACCACGCGGCGAAGGAGATAATTTGATGATATAGCATATCTTTCACTTTATCCTTGTGGTGCTTCTCATGATTTCGTCTTCAAAATTTGATTTTTGTTGAAAGGCCATAACGCTTTGCTGTAATAAACACAACAGTTGTTTTTATTGGAAGACGGCATATTGTTTTGCCTTATTCTGCCGTTTATAGTTGTATTTTTGCCAAAAAAGGAACAAAGAAATACTCATGGGAAAAATTTGGAAGCATTTGTGGGGTTTAGCGGGAATTTCTCTCCTTGTTATGTCAATGCCTTTATTTTCTCAGGAGACTGAAAGCGAAGCTATTCAACCTCCTGCCACGCCAAAACCCAAGATTGATTCCACCGTGGTGAAGTATTTTAACCACAGTTTCGATAGCCTTGCTCTTGGATATCTTCATGTGGTGGATACCTCTTTGTTGTATGTTTCGCGCTTTGATCCTATTGCCGAGGAACCGGCCATCAACCAAACCCTCAGCAATGCGGGACTTGCGCATCAACCCTTGCTTTTCAGCCCTGTTTTTAATGATGGTTTTGCCATGGATTTTCATCCCTTTGCGGCTTTCATTCAAAACAGCTCCACCATCAATTATATTGTTCCAACCGCAGCCCTCACCGAGTTAAACTATATGATGGGCTCCAAAAAAGAACAACAGCTCAAGGTACGTTTTGGCCGCGAGGTGGCTCCGCGCTGGTTTGTGGGAATGAATTTTGGTTTGTTGAATTCGCCAGGTCCTTATAAAAACAATGCCACAAACAATACCAGCGTTTCATTTACATTGCGTTACAATACCAAAAATCACAGGTATGGTGTGTTGGGCAATTATTTCAACAGTAAGTTGGTGATGAATGAAAACGGTGGCATTGTAGATGACGATGAATTTGAAAACGATGTTGAGTTCGACCGGAGGGTGATTGCAGTGCATTTGGAAACAGCCAAAAATCGTTACAAGCAATCGGGATTTGGCTTTGAGCAGTATTTTATTCTTTTGCCAGAGCTGAAAAAAGAAACCGACAGCACCCAAACCCAACGTAAATTTCAGATTGGTCGCCTCACCCATCAGTTTGAATACCAACGCAACCAGGCGGTTTACAGTGAAGATAGTCCTTTGGTTGATTTTTACCAACCTTTTGATGTGGTGCTCGATTCCAGCAATACCTATGATAGCATTTATCAATCGGTTGTTCGTAACCGCATACAATGGAGCAATTTAGGATACAAAAACTACAACAAAGACATTGGTTTTCACCTGACCGCCGGTTTGGAATTTGCCAACATTCAAAACAGTGATTCCTTAGTCACACAAAAATATTGGCAGGTCAATCCTTACGGTCATCTCTCCATGTCGTTGTTCAAATCGTTTTACCTCAACGGGACGGCCAAACTGATTACAGGAACCACTGCTGCCGGCGATTTTGAATTGTTTGGAAAGCTTCGGCAGTATTTGGGTACCGACAGCCGCAATCTTGGAAACCTCTTTTTTAGTGTTCGTTTGCTGAACCAGCAACCGGCCTGGTTTTATGAACGTTACCAATCCAATCACTTCCGTTGGGATCAGACGTTGGTCAAATCGCAGTACCTCACTTTTGCAGGAGGATACACTTTTAAAACCTTTGAAGCCGGAGCCGAATGGAATTTGCTCGACAAGCACATCTATCTCGACGAAAACGCTCATGCTCGCCAAACATCGGGAACCATAAAGGTTTTCAGGTTGTATTCCAACTTCCACCTTAATCCCGGAAAGTTTGACATCATCGGCAATGTGAACTATCAGCTGAGCGATAACGACACTTTGGTAAGGCTTCCAGACTTATCGGCCCGTTTGCGCGTGGCCTTCCATCAGCAGTTGTTTAAAAATGCGGCTACTTTTCAAACCGGATTTGAAGCAGTGGGGTTTTCGGCTTATTATGCCGATGCTTATATGCCGGCTTTGCGTGCTTTTTACTTGCAAAACGACAAGCAAATTGGCGATTATCCTTTTATTGATGTGTTTATTGGATTGAAAGTAAAACGCGCGCGAATTTTCGTGAAATACGCCAATCTGTTTGGCCTCACCGGCGATTACTCCTATTATGCCAGCCCACATTATCCGGCTCGCGACCCTCGATTGTATTTTGGCGTCAGCTGGAGGTTTTATCAGTAAACCTTTAAAAACTAAACCTCTGGCAGGGGTTGGGTTTACGGATTATTTAATTCCCCTTTGTTTTTTAATTTGTTCGTAGGCATCGGTCACCTGTTTGAACTTTTCCTCTGCTGAGGCACGCACTTCATCGCCCAAGTGGCTTACCTTGTCGGGATGGTATTTCACTGCCATTTCGCGATAGGCCTTCTTCAGCTCTTCGTCGGTGCTGTCGGGCGTGAGGCCTAAAATGCGGTAAGCCGAGTCGGTTTCTTTCACAAACATGGCTTTGATAGAGGCAAAATCAGAAGGATAAACGCCAAGATAGCCACTGATGCTGTTGATGGCATCCAGCTCGATGGCGTTGATTTGACCATCGGCACCGGCGATGCCAAAAAGATAGTGCATAAGCTGGAGCTTGGAAGAATAATCCATGTAACGTCCAACCTGTGAGGCCACTTCCGCGGTTTGTATTTCCTGTTTCAGTATTTCACGCAGCATGAGCAGGTATTCGTCAGCGGCATCTTTACCGAAGTTGCGCAGCAAAAACTGTTTCACGTACTCCAGCTCGTTGCGTTTTACTTCTCCATCGGCTTTCATAATAGCGGCTGAAAGCACCAGCAGACTTACGTTGAAATCTGCTTTTCGGGTACTTTGGTTTTCAACCCTTACCGATCCCATACCTTCGAACATCCGTCCGAAAGAATAGCCCAGCAATGCACCGATAGGTCCGCCAAAAGCCCATCCCAGGCCACCTCCAATCCATTTGGAGTATCCGCCTGAAGGCTTCGATTTGGTATTTCCTTTGGGTAGGTTGAAAATGATGAGGGCAACAACAACGATCAAAACGATCGAAAAGAATGAAAACATAGTTTATTTTTTTGCAAAAGTAGGAAGAAAAGCCATTGGAAGCAGGATGTCCGTTGAACTGCATAAAAACAAAAAAGCAGGTGTGACCTGCTTTTTTGTGGTGGACTATAAGCCCAGTTTCTTACGTATTGGTTTTGGAATGGCATCTTTATGCACGGCAATGTTCATGGTTTTGTATTTCACAAAAGGTACTGAGGCAAAGAGATAACCTGCATACACATGGTCTTCGGTTCCCCATGAGTTTTTCACTTTATAGTATTTATGTCCATTTTGATCGGTGGCAATGCCTACCAAAAGCATCCCATGATCGTCGGTGGTTTCATAGTTGTTGTATGCCGTTTGGCGCATCTCATCGGTAATATTTTTTTCTGGAACGATTTCCTCAAAGCTGAACATTGATTTTTTGCGTTCGGCAGGGGTGAGGGCTTCCCAGCGTTCTTTTTCAGTTCCGGAGAGGTCTTTAACGCTTTCTTCGGGAACGATGGCCACGCCATTTTTCCATGAAAAACCTTTTTCGCTCACATCGGCACCCCAACCCACAGCGTAGCCGTTGTTGAGTGCGGCATCAATGGTTTCGATCAGTTCATCAAGGGTGATATTGTAGGTTTCGCTCCACATCCAGTTGTCAGGGATTTCTTGGACGTAAGGCTGATAAAGCGGTTGATGACTGAAAGAAGTGAGCTCAACATAGTCGGAAGTGCTGATGCCGAGGCTTTGGCTGAAGCTTTGAGGGGTGTATTTTTTGCCTTCATATTCAAATTCAGTGGGATAGTCGCCTAAGTAAGTGTCAAGTAAACCATCGAAGCCTTTGTGCCAAACAGGAGTCAGTTTGCGATTTCCGTTCTTTAATACACCATCTGCGTAAGCTTTCAGCACATCGTCCATTTCGCCGTGGGTGTGTTTTTCTTCACCAATGACCAATCCGGCATAAACCGACTCGGGCACCATCCCAAATTTATCCATGACCATTGTCACATCGCTGAAACCGCCACCGGCAGAGAGGTTGAGGCTGCCGTGCAAGCGCACATATTTTTCAGCTTTAACGGAATAGGCATTGCGCACGACAAACATCTCAGAAAGATCAATGGTTTTGCCTGTTTTGCGGAGAATTTCGGCTTCGAGCAAGCCAACGCCGGAGAAGCTCCAGCAGG
>JADYZK010000123.1 GCA_020853175.1 Bacteroidales bacterium | reverse complement strand
TGCTACACTTACATAGCTTGAAATTTGAACACTTTCATCCCAAAAACAACAATGAAATTTTATCGGTTCATGTGAGATCGTTAGCAAAACACCCCGATGGCACTTTGTATATTGGCTACTGGGCCGGCAGAGGTTTTGGTAGGTTTTTACCCAAAACAAACCACTTTGAAGGTTTTAGATACGACCATTCAAGCTTGAAGCAAGACTGGTACAATGATTTTGCTTTTACGCCAAATGGTGATGTTTTCTTGGGTTTTTGGGGTGGCCCAGGCCTCATGATTTTTCAGCATGAAAAGGCTGCTTTTGGTGAAATTTTGAGCTCAAAACTACACGATGAACAAGCAAAATTGATCACTGCATTGCATCGCGACAACAACAAACTTTGGATTGGAACCTCCAACAGGGGTCTTATTTGCTACGATATTGACCAAGATACTGCCATTTCCTATTTCACCGAAACCAATCCCAGCGGGGGTATTGATGTTGATTTGATTTACGACATTGCAACTGATAGCTTGGGAAACATTTGGACAGCTGCCAATGGGTTATTGAAATACGATGCCAGAAATAATCGCTTTGAAAGGGTTAAATCGAGCACCCATTTTCATCAGATACAGATTTTTAAAATCGGTGTCGGAAGCCAAAATATTTTGTGGTTGTTAACATCAAAAGGTCTGATGAAATATGATCCAGGGCATAACTTGGTTACCGATTACAGTATGTTGGTCAATCTCACTTTCAACGCCACCGAGGCCGCGTTTTTACTCCTCGATGAATCAAGAATACTCCTAGGTGGCCGCAATGGTTTGGCTTTGATTGAAACAGATAAAATGGGCTTTCAACATCATTTTCCAAAGGTTTTTCTAACCCATCTCGATGTGTTTAACGAGGTTTTTATCCCCTTTATTGATCATTCTGAGACAGTCAAATTGGTGTATCGCCAAAACTTTTTTACAATAAATTTTGGTAACGACCGCTGGGAATCCAATAATTTATACACGTTTTATTACAAATTGGAAGGTTTTGACGATGAATGGCGCAGCCTAAGTTCGCAACAACGCTCGGTTTATTTCACAAATGTTCCGGGAGGCAGCTACGTCTTTAAAATGCGTATCGGCGATGCATACGGAAATATGGGAGAGCAAGAATCGCATTTGAAAATTGATGTTGTTGGCCCTTGGTGGAGGCAATGGTGGTTTATTGTTCTTGTATTCCTTTTGCTCATTTCGTTCACCATCATGATCTGGTTTGCTCGCCTTAATGGCGTAAAAAGAAAATTAATGAATATTGAATTGAACCAAAAACTTTTGAGGTTGCAAATGAACCCACACTTCATTTTTAACTCGCTCACCTCCATTCAAAACTATATTTATTCCAATCAGAAGCACCTCGCCGGGCAGTACCTATCCGATTTTGCGCGTTTGATACGGTTGATTTTAGAAAACAGCCGCCACGAAAGGATCAACCTCGAAAAAGAAATTGAAACCATCAGCTTGTATATGGAGCTTCAGAAATTACGCTTTACCAACAAGTTTAATTTTGAAATTGTTGTTGATCCGGCCATTGATAAAGAAATCACCTTTGTACCCCCTATGATGGTTCAACCTTTTTTAGAAAATGCGCTGGAACATGGCTTAAAAAACAAAGCAGAAGGAGGTGGCGAGATACAGGTCAAATACACGCTGCTCCATAACAGTCTGCAATACGAGGTGCGTGACAATGGTGTGGGTTTTTCGGCGGCGGCTCAACAAACAAAACTTCACGAAGGTGAATCACTCAGCATCACAATATGTAGAGAAAGGCTTCAACTTATCGAAAAACAAACCAAAGTACGAATAAAGTTTGCTATTGAAGAAATTGTACACCAAGGCCATGTCGTGGGAACACGCGTTGTGTTTACAGTTCCACTCATTAGGAATACTAAAAACCTAAAAATATGGGTATGAGAGCAATATTGGTTGACGACGAAGCGCACTCCAGAACGGCGCTGAAAAATATGTTGGAGTTTTATTGCAAAACAATTGAAGTTGTTGGCGAAGCTGAGAATATTTTTGAGGCGCAAACACTCTTAAAAACACTGAAGCCTGCGGTGGTTTTTCTCGATATTCAAATGCCGGGAGGCAATGGTTTTGAGTTGCTGAAAAAGTACCGTCATATTCCTTTTAAAGTCATTTTTGTTACGGCTTTCGATCAGTTTGCTTTGCGGGCCATCAAACTAAGTGCTATTGATTACCTGCTAAAACCACTCAGTCCGCGTGAGCTCATCCGAGCCGTTGAAAAGTTAGAACAACAAGTGGAGGTAGAAGAACGATTTGACCAGCAACTTGCCGCTCTCGAAGAAAACATGAACGCCGAAAGGCAACAGAAAAAAATTATTCTCAACACCTCCACAAATATGTACATAGTTCGCGTTGAGGATATTATAAGATGCGAAGCTGATGAAAACTACACCCAAATTGTGAATAGCAACGGCAAAACTATTTTGGTGGCAAAAACCTTGAAAGATTTTGATGAAATGCTTTCTCCATTAGGTTTTTGCAGAATCCATCAATCGCATTTAATCAACCTCAACCACGTGCAGAGCTACGAAAAAGGCTGCGGAGGACTGGTGGTTTTGTCAAACAAAGAAAGAATTCCTGTTTCAAGCCGCAGGAAAGATTTTTTTATAACTGCCTTACAAGATCATTTATAAAAAGCCTGTTAGAGGATGATCACTGTTTCGAATAGTAAATTCATTGCAGCGCATAATCAAAAAAAGGTATCATATCCCATTTTTACATGACAAAGGGCAAGTTCGATTCGTAACTTGCAATCTAACCATTTAAAACCAAATGAATATGAAAACTAAAAATGTACTGTTAATTTTCAGTATGATGTTTTTGGCGGTTGTGTTTATGACCACCTCTTGCAAAAAAGACGATCCGGAACCAGAACCGGAACCCCAAGCACGTGTTCCTGTTTTTTCTGCCACTTCCATCGCCATAGATGCAACCACAATTGACTTTTATATCACCTGTACCACCGATGATTATGAATTAATTAAGCTTGAAATTAAATCGCCGGGCGGCTTGCAGGACGAAACTTTCCTTGGAAATGGAATGTTGTTGATTAAAGGAGAACCCATTACTTTTCCTAACTTTTTTGTCAGAACCTCAGGAAGTTGGATTTTTATAGTGACCGGAACCATAAAAAGTGGAGCAGATATTGGTAAGTCATTCACAGCAAGCTGTTCTGTGAGTGTAGGAGGTAAGTAATATTTTTCATTCGTTTTCATCTGTTGATTGATACTGTCATGTCAAGATTTAATATCCTTGCTCTGGTGGCTATTTTATGTCTAATAGGGTCGTGTTCTCATCCATCAACAGATGAAAATTTCCCCTGCGAAGGTGTCTTCTTTATGGAAATAACAGATGATATCCACAAGCAGGTTTGCTCAAAAAGTATAGATAATTATGAGCTTTTAAGCGATGCTTTGCATTTACGTGTGCTGAATAACGAATTAGCCGGTAAGGTTGTTTTTAAAATTTCACTCCAACCCTATACAGGGCCCGGAACCTATTATTTGGGTCAAAATTTTCAACATTCGTGCGAGCTTATTGTGCAAGGTTCTACCGATGAATTTTACAAATCTACCTCAGGAAAATTTGTAATCAATCATGCTGATCAAAAAACGTTAAATGCAGATTTTGAAATTACTGTGGAAGGGTTTTATAATAAAAAAATCCTTCATACCCGGGGGGGAGTACATTTTTAATCTTCCGAATGTGCGTTTTGTTAGTGTATCCTTTTTCGTTTCAAAGAGTTGATGTGTTGCGATTTCTTTCCATCAAAACAACTCATCAACGGATGAAAAAACTTTTTGCTTTCCGGCTGCTATTGCCAACAGCAGCCGGTTTTTTTTCACCCACAACAGCCTTTCCGGCAGTGGGACATAAAATTAGCCCGTTTCCATGGATAGAAATACTTTCAAAACCACCTGCATTTCGGCTGAAAGAGTTCATGCCTTAAAAAAACTAAGGCCAAATTTTAACGATAAAATTACCTTTGCCAAGTATATTCATCCATTGAAGAATATTTTTTATGAAAACATATCTTACCTCAGCAATGCTTCTTGCTGCTTTACTGACAGCATGCACATCGGAAAAATCGCATTCTTTATCTGAAAAAACCAGTGAAATCAAAACAGATTCGGTTGTAAGTTGCAGCCCTAGGGTTTCAGCAAGAAATACTGAAAATGGTTTAATCAGCCTCACCCACAGCCAAGTAAACGAGCTGGAATTGAAAAAAAAGAAGCTTATCCCCGAACTCCCTACCATCGGAGTATTGATGTATGACGACGTGCTAACCACTGAACTTACCGCCCCTTTGGATGTTTTTACCAAGCTCACCGAGCAAGGAAAACAATTGTTCAACGTGATAACAATTGCCGAATCGTATGATTTTATTGTGAGTGAGGAGGGTTTAAAAATGTTTCCTGATTATACCCTTGCCAATGCCCCAAAATTGGATGTGCTCATTGTGCCAAGTGCTTATGATATGACCCTACAAGTGAAAAACAAAAATCTGGTTGATTTCATTGTCAGTCAGAACAACAACACCGAATTTACTGTAAGCAACTGTGCGGGTGCCACTTTAATAGGTGAGTCGGGAATAGCCGACGGCAAAAAAATAGTGACTTGGATTGGCGGGGGCAACGACTTGCAACAAAATTATCCCGAGCTTAAGGTACAAGACGACGGCCTTGTAAGCTATATCGAAGACGGGAAATTTTTATCCTCGAACGGCAATTTGGCCTCCTATATCTCGTCTCTCGAGCTTTTAGAGAAACTAAGCAGCAAAGAGCACAGGAAATTTGTAGAATCTTACCTTTACTTGGATCGTCTTAAAAACTGGAAAAATTGAGGTTTTTATTCCTAAGCCGGGAATAAAATTAAATACCATATCACATGAGTAACATACTGATTACGGGAGCCACCGGAAATGTTGGATTTGAGGTGATTCGTTTCCTTTTCAAAAAAAGCCACTCGCATCGCGTTGTTGCCGGTGTAAGAAACATTGAAAAGGGCAAAGTCCATTTTAAGGAATTTCCTAACTTGTGCTATGTTAAATTCGATTTTGAGGACAGCGCCACCTTTGCGCCTGCCTTTGAAGGTATTGACAGGGTTTTTCTGCTCAGGCCGCCACACATCTCTGATGTTGAAAAATACTTCAAGCCTTTGATGGAACAAATGAAGAACAGCAACATCCATGAGGTTGTTTTCTTGTCAGTGCAAGGTGCTGAAAAAAGTAAAGTTATTCCGCACAACAAAATTGAGAGTTTGATAAAGAGGTTTGAATTCAATTATATCTTTCTCAGGCCCAGTTATTTCATGCAGAACCTCACCACCACGCTGATGGAGGACATAAAAAACAAACGAGAAATTATTTTGCCGGCGGGCAAGGCAAAGTTCAATTGGGTTGACCTTGAAAACATAGGTGAGGTGGGTGCAATCGTGCTTGATCGGTTTAAGGAACACCAAAACCAAGCCTTTGAGATCACAGGATTGGAGAATGAAAATTTTGAAAAGGTCACTTCTTTGATCAATGCGGCCATCAAAAGCCCAATTAAGTACCGTGCTGTAGGTCCACTCAAATTTTTCAACATCAAAAAACAAGAAGGATTGGTGAAAGGTTTGATAGTGGTCATGCTTTTGCTTCACTTTTTGCCGCGCTGGCAACAAGAGCCAAAAATTTCGCACTTTTACGAACGTTTAACTGGTCAAAAACCAACCGATTTGAAAACGTTTATCAATAGAGAAAAAAATAAATTTGAACTGCAAAAGGAGCAAAATCTATCCTAAAACTACCTTTTTCACATGAATTACCTTCTGGCAACCCTGTTCATTGTTGTTACATTTATTAGTGCTATAAACGCCCAATCGTCTGGTTCAAACAACAGCGTTTATGTTATTAACGACAGCGTATCTATACCAACACGCGATGGATCCTATATTTCAGCCACAATCGTCCGCAAGCAATCTATATCTTTTCCACTTCCTGCGGTGCT
>JADYZK010000122.1 GCA_020853175.1 Bacteroidales bacterium | reverse complement strand
TCGGACGAAAAAAAAACTGTTAAATATCCATAAACCCATGCCACCACTAAAACCCAAGTAAATGAACGGCAGATGAATAAAATTATGACTCTGCTTTATTTAGAAACTTCAATTAGCCGGAGGCAAGCCCCGACTTCTTTTCTCGGGGTTTTAACCCCATAACTTGTTCTCTAATAAAATTATGGGACAGGATAAAGGTTTATTCCTCGCACAAATTTTTACCACAAAGTACACCAAGGTGTTTCACAAAGGCCACAAGGCGTAGAGTTGACCGCATTTTACCAGAGAACTGCGATGTTGCTGCCCCTTCCGCACTCCTGCACATAATCCCAAGCCCGAAGCGCTCGCGCACGGCTTTGCCCACTGGTGTCTGGAACCTTGGTCATCTGGGCGGCCCTTGTGGCCGCCCGGATGACCGGGCATTTTTTAAGGTTCCAGACACCACATGGCCTCAGGCCATAAAGATTGGTACATTCGAGCCAACCCGGTGCTGTAACTTTGCGGGCACCAACCCTTTTTTCGATGAACAAAAACGACCATGACTTCAAACGCCTGAATCGGCTCACAGCCATCCAAAATTTTTTGCAGACCAGGCGGCTCGTGACCGCTACGGCATTGGCAGCGCGGTTCGACGTGAGCACCCGAACCATTTACCGCGACATCCGGGCATTGGAGCAGTCTGGTGTGCCTATTGTCACAGAAGACGGCAAAGGCTACTCGCTCATGGAGGGCTACCGCCTGCCCCCGGTGATGTTTACCGAAAGCCAGGCTAACGCACTTGTGCTTGCCGAACAGCTGGTGCTGAAAAACCCGGACGCCTCTTTTGTCAAGGATTACAGCGAAGCCATCGAGAAAATTAAGTCGATTTTGCGGCAAAATGTGAAGGACAAAGCCAATTTGCTTGCCCAGCGCACTATTTTCAGCCATAACCAAAATGAGGAGCGGAGCAGTCATATTGTCTCGGATTTGCAGGTGGCGCTCACCAATTTTAACCTCGTCAAAATCGAATACACCAACGAAGCCAATGAGCCATCCACAAGGGAAATTGAGCCGTTTGCATTATTGGGCATGACCGAAAAATGGCTTTTGGTGGCCTGGTGCCGCCTGCGGGGCGATTTCCGGTTTTTCCGCCTGGACAGAATCAACAAACTCGAAATCCTGGCCGGGCAATTTGCGCCCCACAAAATGACCTTGCAGGAATATTTTGAAAAATATCACTAACCGCTTTCCACCCCTGACATAGGGCTGTCAAAGTGCCGCCGGATTTTTGCAGCATCATTTTTTCACTAAAAGGAAAACGCATGTTCAGCACATTTTCACAAATCAGTTTGTCGGCGGTTTTGGCAGCATTTGCCGTTTACAGCGTCTTCGGAGCGCTTTGGTTCACCTTGCTTTTCAAAAAACAATACGCCATTTCATTGGGAAAAGAGGGGGCTTTGCCAGAAAAACCCGCTCCGATATTCATCTTCGGTCCGATGGTTTGCTCTTTTTTTATCACCGTTACCAGCGCCATGTTGATGCAGGCTCTGAGTATAGAAACCTATGGGAAAGCCTTTGAATTCGGGGCAATTGTAGGTTTGGGCTATTTGGTTGCGAACACCATCAATATTGCCATCAACCCAAATATGCCCCGCCCGATTTATTACGGGATACTGGTTGGGGCATACCACCTCGTGGGTATTTTGCTCGTGTGCGGTATTTTGGTGGCGATGAAATAGGCACCTGATCAATCATATCATTCAAAACCACAGGCATTGGTCGTTTTGTGACATGCCTGTGGTTCAATTTTGTTGAAATGGAAATACCAGACTCATTTTACCCGGCAAACCGACAGGAATGGAGGCAGTGGCTGGAAGAAAACCACCGCTCCAGAAAATCCGTTTGGCTCATTATCTACAAGGCGAGTACGGGCATCCCTACTATTTCCTGGAGCGAAGCGGTGGACGAGGCACTTTGCTTTGGCTGGATAGACAGCCAGGTCAAACCCATTGATCATCAAAAGCGCAGGCAGTTTTTCTGTCAACGGAAACCCGGCAGTACCTGGTCAAAAATCAACAAAACAAAAGTCCAGCGGCTCATCGCCGAGGGTTTGATGACCGGGGCTGGGCTGGAACCCATCGAGCGAGCCAAACAAGACGGTTCATGGGAAATCCTGGATGCGGTGGAGGAACTCATTGTCCCAAATGATTTGGCAGCGGCGTTCGCAACCCAACCCGGGTCGGGCGATTTCTTTGCGGGCTTGAGCAAAACTACCCGGAAGTCAGCTTTGCAATGGCTCGTGCTTGCCAGGCGACCGGAGACCAGGCAAAAGCGTATTGCTGAAATCGTTGAGTGTTCTGCTAAAAAGGAGAAGCCGATCCAGTTTTTAGTAAGAAAACAACAACCCTAGAAATTATACACGAAATGAAGTCCGGGTTCATAACAAAAGTATTTAGGCCACTTGCTTTCCGTTAATTCAAAAACCGGTGGTGTATTGGTTTTTTTTCCGCCCCGCAGGTCTTCCCCTTCCCACGCTGACAAGCGCAACGCCGCCGCAGTGTATCCGACCTGCGGCCAACGTATTGGACGATAATTCACTTAAACGGATACGAGGGCGGTTTGAAAAGTAGGAACACCTGCTGGGGCGGAGCGACAACACCGTTGGGACTGCTCAAAGACAGTAGTTATTATTCTATGGGCTATGCCAATTTCAATCTTTCAGATATTTATGATGGCTATATTTTTCTAAACTCATTAAGTAATCTTCACGGTTGCACTGTTGACACACTTTTTCTAAACGAAAAAAATTGGCTTTCAGCTGTTGAAAACATGCCTGACCCTGATTGGAGACAAAGGCCAAAAAACTTAAATGAATATTGGAAACAAATTTATGAATTTGCAGATGTTCATAAAATATACTCTCAAGTGGACAGATAAAAAACAGCAGCTAACAAGGTATTACCAAAAGCGGGTGCTTTATTTTATTTCAAACACCACCACATCATAAGGCTTCAACTGAATGGTATTTTGATATAGCTTGCTGTTTCCAAACAAAAGCGTATCGTTTTTATATACATCTTTAAACCTGGTTGTTTGTACTTCACCCGAAAGATTTACAGCCACTAATGCTTTCCTGTTTTTATTGCTTCTATAAAAACTAAATATATTGTCGTTATCATTTATGGCATTTTGGTATGCTCCCTTAGCCAATGCCGGATGCATTTGTTTGAGGCGGATTACTCTTTTATAATAATTAAACAATGAGCTGTCGTTGTTTAATTGTTCTTCTGCAGAAATCCCGTCATTAGGTGTAAGCAGGTTATTATCCCACCAACCACCAGTACCTTCGTACCATGTTGCCATTCCCTTTCCTGTAGCAGAAGTATACCAATCAAATGCCGCACGGCGTGGTATATCATTACCATCTGTATTTCCCCAATTACCAATCTTTCCCTGCATGCCAATTTCCTGACCATAATAAATGGACGGAACGCCACCAATAAGCAACATTAAGGCAGCAGCCACCTTTTGCTTTTCAATGTTTGGCTCCAAAGAAGCAAACCTGTCCATATCATGATTTTACAGAAAAATGATTTGCTCTTTTCCGGCGGGGCATTTTGCTAAAATCGTATCTGCATTTTGTATTAACTGTTGTTTATCAAATGAAATAATTGCCTGCTGCAAACCAAAGCCAAACATCCTGTCCACATCAGTATTTTTAAAGTAGTCAAAGCCATAATCTTTCCAGTTAGACTGTTCTGCTACATTTTTAAGTTTTGGATTGATCTTTTTTAAATGCTTCAGCAAAGGTTTCCAGAAATGGATAAATAAATCAGTGAGTGCCGGCTTCCCGTCTAAATTATCCATGGCATGGTCCAATCTAAAACCGTCTACGCCGTCATCAAACTTTCCATCCTTGTTGGGGTCAACAAAAAAGGAAAACAATTTTTTATTATACTCCAGTACATGCTTGTTGCGCAGGTTAACTGTTGTAACTTTTATAAATGTGCCATCGTAACTATTTAAATGCCGCAAATCAAATACCATGGTTGATGGAACCAAATGTTGGGCATCCTCAAATAAAATATAATCGCTGTATGGCGATTTGAGATTACCCACAGCATCTTTCCACCATGCATGCTTTTCTGCTACATACTGTGTTTCCATATCCATGTACACTTTCATCCCCCGTTTATGAATTTCTTTTACAAGCGAAATATAATCCTGCATTGTACCAAACTCGGCATCTATTTTTTCAAAATCATTTGCAAAATAGTTGTGGTAGCAATCTGCATCGTATAAGGGCAGCAGCAGAATAGAAGTAATACCCAAGTCTTGTAGATAGGGTAATTTTTGCTTCAAACCATTCAGGTCTCCCTGCTTATCGCCATTCCCATCATAAAAACTACGCTGAAAAACATGATAGATGATTTCACCTTTAGTCTCTGTTGACTTGTTCTGCGCAAGGCTTGTAATGCTGCTCATGAGCAGCAGGAAGGCTGCAATTATTTTTGTATTCATGTTTACGAGTTTAATGCTTAATTTCATAAATCACTGCTTCAAAAGGCTTATACCATTTATTACGGGAGGGGTCCTCGTAATTGCTGATCAGAATATTGCTGTTGGCCAGATCAATTTCAGTATCTAACAAAGCTTGTTCTTCAGAAAAATTAAGAACTACCAATAGTTTCTGATGGTCTGAATGCCTAATGTAAGCAAACAATTGTTTATTGCATTCATCAACCAGTTCAAAGGTTCCATATATGAGTGTTATATGGTTTTTCCGCAATTGCATCATCGTCCTGAAATAATGCAATACAGAATCAGGGCGACTTTCCTGTTCTGCTACATTCAGCGTTTGGTAATTTTCATGGAGGGCAAGCCATGGATTGCCTGTTGTAAAGCCTGCCTGCCAGGTATCATCCCATTGTAAAGGAGTCCTTCCATTATCCCTGCTTATTTTGGAATGGGAATTTAAAAACCCCTGGTAATCTTCTCCTTTTTGTTTTAGTTGATTGTAATAGTTGATAGTATAGATGTCCTGGTAATGCGCTATGTTGGTGTGGTTGGTATTTACCATACCAATTTCATCACCGTTGTAGATATAAGGTGTAGCCCTCATGCTCAACAAAAAAGTATGCAACATTTTTGCTGATAGTTCCCTGAATTGAATACTGTCGTTTCCAAAACGGCTTGTCATCCGGCTCATATCATGATTGCCCAGGTAAATAGTACCCCAGCCTTTTTCAGCAAACACCTGATCCCAATTGCGAAAAACCTTTTTCCATTCAGTCAAATCTCTGTTGTCGTCGTCAGCATACATGAAATTCTCTTTACTGATGCCAAACCCTGTATGTTCAAAATGATAAAAAGTTTGAAGCTCGTTGCGGTCTTCATCAACAAAGAGCAATGCATCATTGATGTTTACACCTGATGCTTCACCTACATTCATGCAATCGTATTTTGAAAATACTTCCCTGTGCATTTCTTGTAAGTAGGCATGCAGGTTGGGCCCTTTTGCATAATAGGGGAACCAATCGCCAACAGGCATATGTTCAGGTAGCGAAGGAAATGAAATATCTTTTGAAATACAGGTGATAACATCCAGCCGAAAGCCATCTACACCTTTATCCATCCACCATTTCATCATATCATACACCTCTCTTCTTACTTGTGGGTTTTCCCAATTCAGATCGGGCTGCTTCTCACTAAAAATATGGAAGTAGTAACTGTTCGTATGGGCATCATATTTCCAGGCGTTACTCTCTTTATCAAATATACTCCAGCGATAGGGTGGCTTGCCTTTTTCTGCATCCCACCAATGATAATAATTACGGTACGGGTGGTCTCTCGATTTTTTACTTTCTTTAAACCAGTAATGTTCATCACTGGTATGGTTTACAACCAAATCCATCATCAGCCTTATGCCTCTGTCATGCAAACCTTTGAGCAGCGTATCAAAATCATCCATGGTTCCAAACTGCTGCATAATGGCCCTGTAATCAGATATATCATAGCCCATATCATCGTTGGGCGATTCATAAACCGGGTTCAGCCATACGACATCAACCCCCAAACTTTTTATATAGTCCAGTTTTTCCACGATGCCTTTTAAATCACCTATACCATCCCCATCGCTATCCTTAAAACTTCTGGGGTAAATCTGGTATACCACCACCTCTTTCCACCATTGTCTGTCATTATAATGTTGCATACATTCTATGGTTTTAAAAAATGTACAATCATGCTGGTTCAATGTTTTGTGCTGGCGCATCATTCACAAACAACCAGCATACAAACGAAACCAGTAAGCAAATGGTAATAACGAGGAACAAGGAGGAGTAGTCTCCTGCATCATTCACCAACTTTGATACGCCGGGTGTCATCATGGCAGGTAAAACAACACTAAAATTAAACAACCCCATAAACATCCCCATTTTACGCACATTTACTTTCTCCGTCATAATGGCAAATACTATAGAAATAACGGCCGACCATCCAATGCCGCAGATAATCATTCCGAGATAAAAAATAATTTCGTGCTGGCCGCCAATGTATAAAATAAAGTAGCCCAATACCATGCATGCAATGGCTGTCCGGTAAACTTTTACTTTTCCTTTCCTTTTACTGAGCGGTTCAAGCAGTAATACCGGCAGAAATGCGCCTACAAAATTGAGCAATAAAAAACCAAGTGAAAGTATATTACCTGCTGTGCTTTCTATTGTAAGTTCGGCTCCGGAAACTAGTTTAGAAAAACCATTTGCCCATGCTGTGGAAACATCAATACCGGGCATCATTTTTTCTTTAATAAAAAAATAACTCATTACAAACATGCTTTGTATGCCCAGCCATGAAAATGAATGCGCCAGTAGTATTTTTTGAAAATCATTGGTATCAGATGGTTGCTGTTTTCCTTTCCATATGGTAAATGCGCCAAGCAAAAGGGTAACGAGTAAGCAGATGTACATGAAATTCGTTTGTAAATTGTCCCACGCTCCGTTTAGCAGCATCTTATTGATTACGACAAAAAGTCCAAAGGCGATAAAGCCATACAATGGAAACAGGATGGTAATGCCATCAACAAATGATGAATTGGGTGTTACTTGTTCAACATCGGTTTTTTCTATTTGTAGCACCCTCGGCTCCTGTACAAACAAAACAGGAATGATGGAGAACAGTAATACAATAACCGCTGCTGTATAAATCAAAGCCATATTGCCAAATACAACTGATACAAAATAGGCCGCAATGCCAAATGTACCACTAACTACCTGCATCCAGGAAAAACCTTTGGTGCGTTCAATACCCGGCGTTGTTACATCTGCAATGATCGCTCTTGCAGGATTGAAGGTTACATTGATGCTCATGTCTAACAACAAAGACACCACAATTGCCACAACAAAAATAGTAGCACCTGTAAAGTTGCTGATGAAACTGAGTTGAGGCAATACCAGTAACATGGCAGCACCCAACAGGCCACCAATAATAATATATGGTTTTCTTCTGCCGCCCATAAACC
>JADYZK010000121.1 GCA_020853175.1 Bacteroidales bacterium | reverse complement strand
GTTGGTCCGGCATCTGTAACTGCTTTCATCACTTTTTTACGGATGGTTTTAGGGTCGTCGGCTAAAAAAATCGCATTTCCTTCACCTTCCGACTTGCCCATTTTCCCCGATCCATCAAGACCTGGAATTTTAACCAACTCTTCGCCAAAGTTATAGGCTTGCGGGATAGGAAAAAACTCAATGTCGTACATGCGGTTGAAACGGCGGGCAAATGTGCGTGTCATTTCGAGATGTTGCTCTTGGTCTTTGCCCACAGGTACTTTGTGCGAACGGTGGATGAGAATATCGGCAGCCATAAGGCTGGGATAGGTTAAAAGTCCGGCATTCACGTTGTCGGGTTGTTTGCGTGCTTTTTCTTTGAAGGTGGTAACACGTTCAAGTTCACCCAGATAGGCGTTCATGTTTAAAAAAAGATACAATTCGGCAATTTCAGGCACATCACTTTGAACATACAGTGTAGCTTTGTCGGGATCGAGGCCGGCAGCAAGATATTCAACCAGCACCTGCTTCACATTTCCATGAAGATCGGCAGGGGTAGGATGTGTTGTAAGTGAATGATAATCAGCAATAAAGAAATAGCAATTGTTTTCTTCTTGCATTTTAACAAAGTTTTTCACTGCTCCGAAATAGTTTCCGAGGTGCAGATTTCCGGTTGGCCTGATGCCACTGAGTACAATATCCATAAGACAAAAATAGGTATTTCATTTTTAAAAAAATTCCCGTTTGCCGAAGCAAAAACGGGAATTATTGTAATATCTTAATATTCAGTTTGATACAAATTAAATACTGAGTTGATCTTTGTTTTGGTTAAAAAACTTGTATTCGAGAACGTGGAAGTTTTGCACGGCCATTACCTTGAACATCTTGTTGTATTTCATCATCCATTTGATATGGGTTGAAATAAGTCCTTTGGTGAAGTAGGCATGAATAAAAGGGTGTACGGCAAGGGTTACGTTTTTCTCGTTTTGATCTTGCAGGAGGTATTTGAGGTTGTTTTCAATCTCATCCATGAAAATAATAGAAGGTTTAATTTTTCCGGTGCCTTCGCACACGGGGCATTGTTCTAAGATTTCCACATTCATTTCGGGCCGAACGCGTTGGCGGGTGATTTGTACCAAACCAAACTTACTTGGAGGCAAGATGGTGTGTTTGGCATGGTCGCGTGCCATTTCGTCCTTGAGTTTCTGATAAAGTTCGCGCCGGTGCTTACTGTCGTGCATATCAATAAAGTCAACCACGATAATGCCTCCCATATCGCGAAGGCGGAGTTGACGTGCTATTTCGGCAGCCGCTTCGAGGTTGACCTCGAGGGCGTTTTCTTCCTGACTATTTTCTTTGTTCACGCGATGTCCGCTATTGACATCAATTACGTGCATGGCTTCGGTATGCTCTATGATAAGATAGACGCCACTCCGGATGGTTACTGTTTTCCCAAAAAGTCCCTTGATCTGTTTGTCAATGCCAAACTGTTCGTAAATGGATGATTTTCCTTTGTAGAGCTTAACAATGTCAACTTTTTGTGGTGCTATGGTTTGGATGAAAGTGCGTATTTCATCGTACAAAGAAGCATCGTTGACGTGTACACTGTTAAAGGATTCGTTGAGCAAATCGCGCAGGATGGCGGAGGTGCGATCCAGCTCGCTCATAATTTTTACAGGGGCCTTGGCATTGAACAACTTGGTGGTTGTTTTTTCCCATTTCTCGATGAGGTTACGGAGGTCGGCATCCAGTTCGGCAACTTTTTTATTTTCTGCCACGGTGCGGATGATCACGCCGTAATTGTTGGGCTTAATGCTCTGTATGAGTCTTTTAAGCCTATTTCTTTCTTCGCTGCTCCGGATTTTTTGTGAAACGGAGATGCGGCTTGAGAAGGGTACTAAAACAAGGTACCTACCGGCGAATGATATTTCTGAAGAGATTCGAGGCCCTTTTGTTGAGATAGGTTCTTTGGCTATTTGCACAACAATTTGTGCACCTGTGGCCAAAACTTGGGTAATCTTACCGGTTTTTTCGATGTCGGTTTCCACGCGAAAATTTTCCATGGTCACCGATTCCGGTTTACCTCCTAAAGCAAGTTTCACATATTTATTTAGTGACTTGATTTGAGGTCCAAGATCGAGGTAATGCAAAAAAGCATCTTTCTCATATCCTACATCAACAAAGGCAGCGTTGAGTCCCGGCATAATTTTTTTTACTTTGCCGAGATAAATATCTCCTACCGCGTAGTTGTTATTTGTCTTTTCTTTGTGTAACTCAACCAGAAGTTTGTCTTCTAACAGCGCAATATCTACTTCCGAAGCCCGAGAATCTATGATAAGTTCTCTGTTCACTTGTATTTTTAGTTTTTAGTTTAACAACTTTATTTAGTGCAAGTTAGGCTTGTTTTGAAAGAAATATCTCGAGATGTTTTTTACATCTTCTTTTAAACGGAATAACACAACGCCAATACAAAAAGTGAGGCGTTGTGTTATTACGAGTAATCAATCTGTCAAGAATTATTTCTTCTTGTGTCTGTTCTTCCGCAAGCGTTTTTTCCGCTTGTGGGTTGCCATTTTATGTCTCTTTCTTTTCTTCCCGCTTGGCATGTCTTTAATTTTTTATGAATAAATATTGATTATTTTCCACTGTTTTTCACCTGAGCAACAAATGTTTTAGCAGGTTTAAAGGATGGAATGTTGTGTGCAGGAATGATAATGGTAGTGTTCTTTGAAATGTTTCTACCTGTTTTTTCGGCTCTCCTTTTGATGGTAAAGCTTCCAAATCCTCTGAGATAAACGTTTTCTCCGTTCATCATGGCACTTTTTACAGCATCCATAAAGGATTCAATAACTGCCTGTACGGCGACCTTCTCAACTCCGGTTTTGTTAGCGATATCTGCTACAATTTCTGCTTTAGTCATATCTTTAAAGTTTAAAAGATTAATACTGTGGTATTTTATTTGGCTGGCAAAGGTAAGAACATTTTTATATTTGAAAGATTTTTTTGAATTATTTTTTGACCTAAACGGCTCTATATAAATATTTTCCTCATTATGATTGAAAATTTTTCGCTTCGATTGACCAACTGGTACAACTACAATAAACGCGCGCTGCCTTGGCGCGAAACCAACGACAGTTATGCCATTTGGCTTTCCGAAGTGATTTTACAGCAAACTCGCGTGGATCAAGGCATGGCTTATTATCAGCGTTTTCTTAGCCTATGGCCCACTGTTGTCAGCTTGGCATCCGCCTCCGAGCAAGAGGTGCTTTTGCAATGGCAAGGCCTTGGTTACTACAGCCGTGCGCGAAATTTACTCCACACCGCAAGGCTTGTCGTGGAGCAGCATCAAGGCCATTTTCCTGACAGCTATGAGGAGCTCATAAAACTCAAAGGAATTGGTCCTTATACCGCTGCCGCCATTGCCAGCATTGCCTTTAACAAACCTCACGCGGTGGTTGACGGTAATGTGCAACGGGTGCTGAGCCGTTTGTTTGGTGTTACTGAACCGATTGACAGCCCGCAGGGGAAAAAAGCGGTGGAAAGCATTGCGCTTCAAGCCATCCAAGGTGTTGATCCGGCCACGCACAACCAAGCCATGATGGAATTTGGGGCCTTGCAATGTGTTCCCAAATCGCCCGATTGTCACCACTGCGTGTTTAAAAATCAGTGCTTTGCTTTTTCAAAAGGTAAAGTAGCCGATTTGCCTCTGAAAACAAAAAAAACCAAGGTGGTGACCCGCTTTTTCAACTATTTCATTGCCATTTGGCATCAGCAGTCCCACACTTTTACTGCCATACAACAACGTTTGGAAAGTGATATATGGAAAGGATTGTTTGAGTTTCCATTGATTGAAACAAGCCAAGAGGTTGAATTTGAAGAGCTTATACAATCCGATGATTTTAATCAAATCTTTGATAAACAAACTTTTACACTTGTTCGGCGTTCGGAGGTGCACAAGCATCAACTTACGCACCGTCGGATTATGGCGCGCTTTTATCATCTCCATTTTGAACAGCCACCGGTATTTTTAGATGAAAAAAATGTATTTTTGATTGTTGATAACGACTTTTCAATCTACCCTTTGCCTCGGTTGATTGACAGGTATTTGCAACAAAACGTGTAATATTTATCTTAAAAAACATTCTAAACTATGGCCGGACTTAACAAAGTAATTCTCATCGGACGCTTGGGCAAAGACCCTGAAGTGATTTCTTTTGACAATGGAGCAAAGAAAATGACGGTTTCGCTGGCTACAAGCGAACGTTACCGCGATCGCGACGGCAGCTGGAAAGACCTCACCGAATGGCATAATGTGGTGGCCTGGGGCAATCTTGCTGTTGATATTGCTGAGAAACGCCGAAACTACATCAAAGGCGACTTGTTATATATTGAGGGAAAAATTAAAACCCGCCAATATACTGATGGGCAAGGCGTTACAAAATACATCACCGAAATCGTTGCCGAGCGAATGAATTTGATCCTCAAAGGAGGCCACAGCAGTTACGAAAACACCCACGATCAAACGGCATCAACTGAAATGGATGAAGGTGTAGGAGGAAAATCATCACATAGTGATTCGGCAGGAAGCCATCCGACAACGTCGGAAAAGCCGCAAAACGATATGGTCAACTACAAAGACGAACCTTCAACGGACGATCTCCCTTTTTAAATGAATGATTTTGCCTCAATCGTTTGATAGCGTATGATGAAGTTTTGTACTTTTGTTGCGGAATTCTAATCAAATTAATTTGGAAACGCCTGATCCTGACCCTTATGCGAGTTTAATCTCGTCTTTAATCTCTGTAGTTTTTATTGGTATTGATGCTTCTACCGTGCTTGGCGTGGTGGTGCTTTTGGTTTTGCTTTTGCTCTCGGGATTGATTTCGGGGAGCGAAACAGCCTTTTTTTCTCTCAAGCCCTCCGACATTACTTGGTTGAAAAATCACCAACAAAAGCGCAGCCTTAAAGTACTTTCTTTGCGAGAAATACCCAAAACGCTACTGGCAACTATTCTTGTTGCCAATAACTTAGTGAATGTAGCCATCGTCATCTTGTCCTCCTTTCTCACCTTAAAAATCTTTGATTTTGGTGATAGCGTTTTTATCTCTTTCTTGGTGCAAGTGGTCGTTATCACTTCCTTGTTGTTGCTTTTGGGCGAAATCATGCCAAAAATATATGCCAACCACGAGCCGTTGAAAATTGCCCTTTTCGTTGCTCCATTTCTAGGATTTTTCGTGGTTTTGTTTCGTCCCCTCAGCCGAGTTCTCGTTTTATCCACATCGTTTATTGACAAGCGAATGGGAAACAAGCCCAACAGCATCTCGATGAGCGACCTTTCGGTAGCCATTGACATCACCAGCGATGAATCCACTTTGCCCGAAGAAAAGAAAATGCTCAAAGGCATTGCTTCATTTGGCGAAAAAGAGGTGACCAACGTAATGAAATCGCGTGTAAACATCACTGCAATTGATGTAAAAACCAGCTTTGATCAGTTGTTAGAGCTGATTTTGAATACCGGTTTTTCGCGCATTCCGGTGTATGATGAAAGCATTGATAAAGTGCTTGGCATCCTTTACATCAAAGATCTTTTGCCCTTTCTCAATCACGACGATCTCGATTGGGTTTCCATGATAAGGCCGGCTTTCTTTGTTCCCGAAAACAAAAAAATCAATGACCTATTACAAGAGTTTAGAGAACGCAAAATTCACATGGCCATTGTGGTGGATGAGTACGGCGGTACTGCCGGTTTGCTGACTTTTGAAGATATTATAGAAGAAATTGTGGGCGAAATTAGTGATGAGTTTGATAAAGAATCCAACGACAACT
>JADYZK010000120.1 GCA_020853175.1 Bacteroidales bacterium | reverse complement strand
GTAATAAGAAACAAAGTATTCCACCGCATTATTCGGAAAAAACTGTTTGAACTCGCCATAAAGTTGCGCGGCAAGCGTTTTGTTGTGACTCAAGACAAGGGCTGGACGGTTCACTTGGGTAAGCATATTCGCTATTGTAAACGTCTTTCCCGAGCCGGTAACCCCCAGCAACGTTTGGTAGTTGTCGCCGCGTTTTAGCCCTTCAACTAGTTGTTTGATGGCATCGGGTTGGTCGCCGGTAGGACTAAAATCAGAAACAAGTTTGAGTTCCATACAAGCAGGGAGTTAGGGAGTTAAAGTGGAAGGAACAATGCGAACCTGAACGGGATAGTGATCTGAAAATGGAAGTTGTATCACATTGGAGGAAGTGGCTTTGAGGTGCTTTGACAGAAAGAAATAATCAATACGAAGCCAAGGCAAATTGCCTGCATAAGTAGCACCTAAGCCAAAATCGGCTTGAATATGACTGTCTTTCAGGCCTGTTTCGATCATTTTGCTGTAAGTGAAAGAGGCAGGCGTATCGTTAAAGTCACCACAAACCAGCAAAGGCATTTCAGTATTTTTGATAAATAGTTGCAAATCAATTATTTCTTTAGCTCTGATGTTGAATGAGTTACGAAACTTTCCTAAAAGCGAACGTCCGTGTTTTTTAATCAAGTTCATTTCTAATGCCGCAGCTTCGCCAAAGGCTTCAATTTCCTGTTTTCCCAAGGAAAAGGAGATCAGATGCACCGAGGCAACCCTTACAATTTTCTCCTCCGGCGTTTTTACATCAACAAATGTACCGATATTTCGTTTCGTCGTAGACGGGATTGCTCCCGTATTTATGATGGGTAAGTTGCTTAATATGAGGTATCCATCTGATTGTACACCTCCTTTTCGCCAGTAGCCTGTAAAATGATAATCCTGAAAACCGGCCGCTGTGGCAAAGGCTCGGGTGTCGTTTTCAATGTTGCCTGACCACGAACGAAACTCTTGTAAACACACCAAGTCGAGGTTCTCCTTTTTGATATAGGCGATGATTTCTTTATGGGAGGTACTGTTGGGCTGTGTTTTGTTGAATCCCCTAAATCCGTGTACGTTATAAGTCATTACTTTCCATCCTTGATTCAAGTCTTGGTTATGAAAACCGATATATCTTAATGAAATAGGGAGAAAAGCCAGCAACAAAAGCAGGTGTAAATAAATCCAATTGCTTCTGAAAATCAACAGCACAATGGCATTGGCCACCAAAGCCACAAACAAGATCGGATAAAAAAGACCCACAACGGCAAAGAGGTCATTTTCAGCAGGGTTGATGAATCCGGCGGCTCCGGACAAAGCAAAAAGCAGTGCCACTGCCAAGCTGGCCGGACTGATAAGGATTAAAAAAAACTTCCTTATGGTGTTGCCTATGTTGCGGCGTTTGCGCATTTAGCTTTTGTTGTTGGAGTTTTTAAAAAGTATGGCCTTTTCTTTTTCGGATAAGCTGGAGTAACCCGATTTTGAAATCTTATCCAAAATGCCATCAATTACTTGTTGTTCAGCTTGTTTCTTTTGGTTGTATTCGTCATCGGTAAGCGGCCGACCATTGTTGTGTTGGCGGTAGGAAGTGTTTTTGTTCACTTTCATCTTTTTCATGCGACGTGTTCTGGGTTTTAAAGCCAGTAAATCGGTGCCGCTGCGCAACAAAAGAGCATAAGCAAACCCCCAGGCTGCTCCACCAAGATGCGCGATATGTCCTCCGGGATTGTCGCCCTGAATGCTGAAGATGTCAATGACAATAAAAAAGACGGCAATATATTTCAGCCTCACCGGTCCGATAAAAAACAAATTGACCGTGAGTTGCGGCACATAAGTGGCAATGGCGATCAGCACCGCCAGCACGGCGGCCGAGGCGCCCAAAGCGATGGCAAAAGGGTTGGCTTCCAAAAAAACAGGAAAAAAATTGAAGGCGGCAATATAAAACAGTGCGCCACTCAACCCCCCCAACAGATAATTCCAAAGCAACTGTTTGTTATTGAGGTACATCAGAAAAATGGTTCCGCCGAAATAGAGGGTAATCATATTGAAGAACAGATGGAAGAATCCTTCATGTAAAAACATATATGTAATTACAGTCCAAGGTTTTGTAAGCAGAGTAGTGATGGAGGAAGGCACGGCGAACCAACGTGCCATGAATGACAAGTTGCCTACTTCATCCATTTTAAAAAGCCACAGCACCAAATGCACCAAGTAACCCAATGCAAAAACGATCACATTGATCAAGATCAAGCGCGGGAAAGCAGCTTTTTTTAAAAAAAACTGCTTGAGGGCTTCTAACGAATATGGATTGTTGCCAACGTTCATAAGCAGTTAATATAAATCACCTTTTTTTCTCCAATACAGGATTAAGAAATAACCAAAAAGCATTCCTCCTAAGTGAGCAAAATGCGCAATAGTGTTTCCAGGTCGGTTCCAAACACCCTCTATCAATTCAAAAACGCCATAAATAATTACAAAGTATTTGGCCTTGAGCGGGAAAGCAAAATAGATGTAAATAATCGCGTTGGGAAACATCATTCCAAAAGCGAGCAAGATGCCGAACACAGCTCCAGATGCTCCAACAACTAACGACTGATTCATGTAGTGCTCTTTGTAGGATTCCATAAAGGCGACCACATTTTTCATGGCTTCGGCATTGGTGGCATTCATGGAAAGCACGCGGATACTTTTTTGAAACTCTTGAAAATCAAGCCATATTTGTCCTGAAGATTGATTTACCTGAAAGGTATGATTGCCGGTGAATTGGCCCAGTGCAGCCAAATCGTGGGTGTTGAGAAAAGCATTGATGCCTGCCAAATCGGGCTGCATCTGGAAATAAATCCAAATGTTATAAACGATTCCTGCACCAATACCGGTGACCATATAATAAATGAGAAAACGCTTGCCGCCCCACACATTCTCAATTTGATTGCCAAACATCCATAAGGCGAACATATTGAACAAGATATGCGTAAAGCCACCGTGCATAAACATGTAAGTTACAAACTGATAGGGTTTAAAATCGGAAGC
>JADYZK010000119.1 GCA_020853175.1 Bacteroidales bacterium | reverse complement strand
TTTCGGAGCATGGATTTGAGCAAAGGATAGTATTGTGGATAGCGATTTTTATCGGCATCCAAGAAAATAAGGTCGAAGCTATCGTTTATTTCCGGCAAAAGCTTCATCGCATCACCAATATGAAGTTGTATTTGTTTTTCAGCCGGCGAACCTTTGATGTTTTCCCTAATCACTTTTTCCAACTCCTCATCCACTTCAATGGTAACGAGACTGCCGTCGGGTTCGAGGCCTTCGGCCAGGCAAAGTGCAGAATAACCGGTAAAAGTTCCTATTTCTAAAACCCGTTTTGGACGCAGCATACAGCTCACCATCTGCAAAAATTTACCTTGCACCGAACCTGAGAGCATTCTTGGATAAATAGTTGTTAACCAAGTTTTTCTGGTTATCTTTTTAAGATTTTCGGCAGGTTCGCTGGTGTGCTGCTCCAGGTATTCATCCAAAGGTATTTTCATTTTCAATAGGTCTTGAACTGCATGAATACTGGTGTTTCGTCGTTTTGAACCAAGTTCACTTTTTGGCTGCTGAGTAGGGTTTCAACACGATCCAATTCGAGCAGCTGAGAACGCAATGCTATAAATGCAACTTCTTCAATGCCAACACTTTCGCATAATAATTCGATCATTTGCTTTCCATGGCCTGCAATTCCGTTGAACAGCAAAGGTTGTTCGCGGTACAAAAATAACTGGTTGCTATCGAGCAACGAAGCATGAAACCAGCAGTTGTTCAGAACCTTTTCGGTATTGTTCTCTAACTCAAAAATCAGTTGAACACTTTGCATGTATTGCTGAATTTTGACTAACCTGAGGGTGACAACTTTTTGAGGTTCTAAAGTATCTGTTTCTGAAGCAATAACTAAGGTGTCAAGAGCAGAAGTGAGATCGTTTTGAATTTGACTCTTCGCTTCGAGAGTTCCAAAAACATGACTTAAAACGCTGAATGTAAATACAATATAAATTTTATATAAAGACATAATTGACTCTTTTTTATCTTAATTTTTTTAAATGACTTTTCCTTTAAAAATGAGTGTAGAAAGCTGTAAAGGATCGAAAACTTCCTGAGCAACGTCCATGATGTTGATGGCTGTGATGCGTTCGATGCTTTGCACATGGCTCGCGAAGTTTTCAACTTCTTTGTTTTGGATATGACTTCGTGCGATGGACAAGGTTTCTTGCAAACCCGATTCATAACCGATGGCCAATTGAACAATCAACTGCTGTTTTGCGCGTGACAATTGCAAAACCCCGAGTGGTTCTTCTCTAAGTTTTTTCAACTCTTTGTGAACGAGTTTAATAGTTTTTTCCAAGGTATCGTTGTCGGTGCCAAGATAAATGCCAATCCAACCCAAATCAGAATATGCAGTATATTGTGAATCAATAGAATAGGTAAAACCAAATTTTTCTCTGATATTGAGATTCAAGCGCGAATTGAGACCGGGTCCACCCAAAACGTTATTAAGCAGCACTAAAGTGATTTTGGAAGGATGATTAAAATCGTAAGCCACATTTCCTAAATAGCAATGGCTTAAATAGTTGTCTCTTTGTTCGGTTTTGGTTGAGGGAATATATTCATTGAATTTTTCTCGCTTTAAAGCAGAGGAGGTAGTGATTTGGCTGGCATAATACTTTTCAATCATTTTGATCAACTTCTCAAAAGGAATGTTTCCTACCGAAGCAATCACCATTTCGTCAGTAGTATAGAGCTTTTGGCTAAAATTTATCAATTGATCGCGTGAGCAATCTTGAACTGTTTGCACAGTTCCTAAAATGTTATGTCCAAATTCATGGCCATTAAACAATTGATTTTCAAACTCATCTACTATTTCTTCTGCGGGATTGTCACGGTAAGAATGGATCTCATCCAAAATGACTTCCTTTTCTTTTTCCAGTTCTTGTGAAGGAAAAACAGAGTTAAAAGCAATGTCGGCAAAGAGTTCGAGGGCACGCTCGTAATGCGGATACAAAAAAGTGGCATGAAGACAGGTTTCTTCCTTGGTGGTGTAGGCGTTTAAATCGCAGCCGACGTTTTCCAGCCGACTGATAATGTGGAAGGCTTTGCGCTTGTGGGTGCCCTTAAAAACCATGTGCTCAATTAAGTGGGCAATGCCAAAGTCCTGCGCAGCTTCATCACGCGATCCCACATTTACCATTAAAGCTAAATGAGAGACAGCATGGGAATTGTATCTGTGAATCAATCGAATACCATTTTTGAATTGATGGTATTGATAGGCGGAAGAGGATGATGTCATGGTGGATTTTTCTTCTAACTTTGTGTTGTTCTCCATAAGCACAAGAAAGCTTTTGAACCGAGCTTCTCGCAAATGAGTGGCAAATCTAATCAATTCAAGCATCATGAAAGCAAAACAGCCTATTTTTGTGGGTTGACAATGCTACGGATATGCTTAAAATTTCTTCACCAACCCTGATTGTTGATCAACAAAAAGCCACCGCCAACCTCCAAAAGATGCAACTGCGGGCCTTTAAGGCCGGAGCCGAATTGCGCCCTCATTTCAAAACGCATCAATCAGGTGTTGTTGGTCAGTGGTTTCTCGAGGCAGGAATCACTAAAATTACTGTGTCGTCAGTCAGTATGGCGAGCTATTTTGCAATGCACGGCTTTAGCGATATCACCATCGCTTTTCCTTTCAATATTTTGGAAATGGATGAGCTGAAAAGCTTGATGCAGAAAGTGAAGATCAATCTTATTGTCAGTTCACTCAGTACTTTAGAAAAAATAAATCAATGTATTGAAAAAGAAGTAGATGTGTTTTTAAAAATTGACGTTGGAACACACCGATCCGGCATTGAAGCGAACGAAAAAAAAGTTATACAAGACTTCTTTCATCAAGCTAAAAAGCTTTCAAATATTAACATGGTTGGTATTTTGGCTCATGCCGGTCATACCTATCACGCAAAAGGAGCAGTCGAAATTCAATCTATTGCAGACGAATGTTCTACGAAACTTAATGACCTAAAAACCATGTTTTCTGAACGACAGCTGCTCATCAGCTGGGGCGACACTCCATCGTGTTCAATGGCTGAAATGACAGCGTATTTCGACGAATGGCGACCCGGAAATTTCATTTTCTACGATGTAATGCAATACCATATCGGTTCCTGTAAATTGCAAGATATCGCCGTGGCTGTGGCTTGTCCGGTAGTGGAAGTGCATCCATCACGAAATCAGTTGGTTATATATGGTGGAGCAGTGCATTTTGCAAAAGAGTTCATCTCCGCTGACAACGGGTTCAAGCTTTTTGGTTATGTGGTTCGGTTTACTGAAAAGGGTTGGAGTGAACCTTTGCCCGGCGCTTGGCTGGCTTCACTTTCTCAGGAACATGGGATTGTGCAGTTGACTTCGGAACAGATAGAAGATTTCCGCATAGGCGATGTTATAGGAATACTTCCAATTCATTCTTGCCTCACTGTTAGTGCTTTGCGAGATATGAGAGACCTAAATAATCATGCCATTCCATGCATGAAATCATAAACTGAGGCTTTGAGTCTGATGCTATTCTTGAATAATTTTTTTGATCATTGAACAACATTTTCAACCCACTCGATGAAGGATAAAATGCTACAAAAGACCTATTTAATTGCCGAAGCCGGTACAACTAAAATTGACTGGATCGTTTTTGATGGAAATGGGCAGCTTCAAAAGATGGTTGTTACAACAGGTTTCAACCCTTTTTACCATCCGCCGGCTACACTCCACCGATTGATCAAAGAAGAGTTGGTTTCAAAGGTACCTTCAATAAAACCTGATGCTGTATATTATTATGGTTCAGGTTGTTCCACACCCGAAAATTGCGCAATTGTATCCCAAGCGTGCACTGCTGCCTTTGGAAATATCCCTATTTCCACCGAAACCGACCTCATGGCAGCTGCCCACGGGCTTTTAGGCCAGGAATCCGGAATTGCGTGCATTCTTGGCACCGGAAGCAATGCCTGCTTTTATGATGGACACAAAATCATTCAAAAATTTCCTTCTTTGGGCTTTATGCTGGGCGATGAGGGCAGCGGAACCTATATTGGAAAGTTGATTTTGACCGATTGGCTCAACAATGCCATGCCTATGGAGCTTCATCAGCGCTTTGCCGATCATTTTGCTTTAAATCCGGGCGAAGCCCTCAACCGCCTGTATAAAACGGATCAACCCGGAAATTTTCTATCAAGTTTGACCCCATTTGCCAAGGAAAATATACATCATGATTATGTTTATCGCTTGGTTTCCAATGCTTTTGATGCTTTTATCAACAATCAGCTCATGAGGTTTCCACAAGTTCATCAGTCCCAGATAGCTTTTGTGGGATCGGTAGCTTATCATTTTGAGGAAATTCTTCGTGCCCGTCTTGAGAAGCGGGACTTAAAACAAATGAAGGTAGAGCGAGGACTCCACCTTCATTTGGTTTCTTATCATAACAGATTGAAATAGTGTTTTTTGCTATTCTTTTCTAAAAGCCGATATTCAATTGTAGCATCCAATGCCGTCCGGCTTGAGGAAAATATCCATCAGACTGATAAATGCTTCCTTCTGAACTGTATCGGTAAACCCAAGCATTGGTTTCGTATTCGTTGTCAAAAAGGTTGTTCAGGTGAAGAGATAAACTGGTGGATTTGAACAACTTATTAGGTAATTCGGCTTGAATCATCAAGCTGCCGATGTGATACGGATCAAGGCTTCGAGATTTAGTTGAAGTGTTATCAATATATTGTCTGCCAACAAATTGCGAACCGTAACCGATAGCAACATCGGGTAGGGGCTTCCAAATGATATTTCCGGAGGCAACAATCTGTGGTGAAAAGGAAATGTCGGTCGTGCCATAATTAATCTGATATTGGTAAGGCTGGTTTTCGGGATCATCCCAATAATCGGAATTGTCAACATATTCAGTAAAGTCTTTTATCTTATTGATGCTGAATGACATTGTTCCATTTACCTCAAGCTTTGGATGTAATTTTACTCCCATCATGGTTTCCCATCCGGCCCTGAAACTCGAAGGGACGTTGGTTAAAATGGGCGCACCCACATTGTTGATCTTCCCGGTCAGCACCAGCTGATCGGTGTAATTCATAAAATACAGATTGCTTTCCAATTGCACGAAATTGTTCTCAAACCTCGCGCCAGCTTCATAATTGGTAAGTTTTTCAGCTTTGATGATTTGTCCTTGATCGGCGTCCTTATACACCGAACGGTTGGGTTCTCTGTTGCTGAATGCCACGCTGACATACAACCCTAACTTCGGGTTTAATTTATAGTGTAAGCCCATTTTAGGATTCAGAAAGTTAAATTGATGACTTTGTGTAATATCCATCAAATTATCATGCAAACCTTTGATATAGTATGAGATATGACGATACTGCAAGTCCGCAAAAAGACTGAAATCGTTGGTGATGTTTAAAGTGCTTTTTCCAAAAATATGCGCATCAGTTTTATCGCCTTCATTAAAATACCACTGCTTGTTGTGCGCGATATTTTGAGCATATTTTGCCCAGGTAATCAGGCCGTAATGGTCGCCTTCATAATGGTTTGCGCCGATTCCAAAAACAGTTCGGCTTCTTTTGTGATTGATATTCAACGATGATTGGACACCATAATAATAGTTGTCGAGCCATTTTTGTTGAATCAAATCAGTTCTTTTAATGGTTTCGTCGCCTATCACTACATTTTCTAAACCATATTTACTGAACTTGTCATTGTTTTTCCAGCTTTCGTAGTAGCCCTTTCCTCGGGTTAAAAAAGCAGTTGCTGTCCACAACATCGAAGGTCTAAGTTGGTGAGCCAGATGCAATTGGTAATAACTTTGGGTGTAATTATCGGTTTGATTGTCGTAAAAACCAATCACATTTCCTTCTATGTCTTTTACTTCACCGGCAGGATTATAGCTTCTGTTGGTACTCAAACTCTCTTTAGGAATACCGTACCAAGCTTGATAAGTTTTTTCTATCCCACTGGTAGCCAATAATTTAACTATGGTTGATTTGTTCGACCAAACGCCACTCAAGAAATAAGATTTCAAATCACTTTTACCTCGGTCAATAAAGCCATCGGAGCTGATCTTGCTTAACCTTCCGTCCAACGAAAAGCCTTTGCTGTTGGTTCCGGTTCCAAAACTGAGGGTGTTTTTAAACGTGTTGAAAGAACCGATCGAGCTGTTCAAATTACTGAAAGCTTCCTGCGAGCGATCGTTGGTTTTGATGTTGATGCTGGCACCAAAAGCTGCTGCACCATTGGATGATGTTCCTATACCGCGCTGAATTTGAATGTTTTCTATTGAAGAAGCCAAATCAGGAAGGTTCACAAAAAACACGGCATGTGATTCGGGATCGTTCACCGGAACGCCGTTCAAAGTCACGTTAATGCGGGTGATGTCGCTGCCACGGATGCGAAGCCCCGTGTAGCCAATGCCAGATCCGGCATCGGAAGTTACCACTAAAGAAGGCGTGTTTTGAAGCAAGTAGGGGAGGTCGGCGCCATTGTTCACCTTCCGAATTTGTTCGGCATCAACAATAGAATAGGTGATCGGATTGTCAGCCGTAACACGCGAACCTTGAATAACAACTTCTTCTTGCATGAGACTCACCGGTAACAAGGAAATGATCAACACGGTGTCTTTGGTCAAATTAAAAGACAGCAATTGCTTTTCAAATCCAAGAAAACTGATCTGTAATTGCATAGGTCCGGCAGATAGTTCTGAAAAATTAAAACTACCGTCAACGGAACTAACTTGTTGTTTTTTAAGCGGTAACAATTGAAGGTGTGCACCGGGCAGACCCAGTTTGCTGCCTCGTTCAACAATTTTACCACTCATGCGAATTTGCGCCGAAAGCTGCAAAACCCACAACATGGAGAGCATAAAAATAAATGATTTTTTCATAAAACATTGATTTAAAAGTTTTTAATAACCGATAAATCAATAGAGGAATAGAGACTCTTTTTCCCTTCGCCGGCATTACCCGGAGCAGGTTCAGAGGGTATGTTCTCAGCCTGTATTTAATTCTGCCGTTTGACAGACAAGGCACCCCTATTGGAATTCGCGACAAAGGTATGCTTTAATCTCTTTTAAATGGTCGCAATTGCAGTTAAAAAGCGTCAAGTTTCATTTTTTATTCCAGATTCATTTCTCATTTTTACTGAAATCTACCTCACTTATAACAACAAAATCTTGATTTTATTCTTATGATGTAATTTAGAAAAAAATAAATAAGAAATCAAGTAATAGAATACTTAAATGTGTTAATTTTGCATCAAATTTAAGCGTTTAGAACACTATGAAATATTTTGAGAGCACCGACAGCTTGTTTG
>JADYZK010000118.1 GCA_020853175.1 Bacteroidales bacterium | reverse complement strand
TCAGTCCGCGTTCAATGGCTTGAGGCATAAAAAAGTCGTAGAAATAATGAAGCATTTTATTCACATCCACTTGTGAAAGGCGCAACTTTTCTTGTCCGGCTTCAATTTTGGATATTTCGATGATGTCGTTAATGGTATTGAGCAGGCGTTTTCCGCTTTTTTCGACAATACCGATGTACTTTATTTTTTCTTCAGGCGTTAGATCGGTTTCTTTGAGCAAGTCAACAAAGCCTAAGATGCCATTCATGGGTGTGCGTATTTCATGCGACATATTTTGAAGAAAAGCCGTTTTCAACCGATCGGCTTCCACCGCTTTTTCTTTGGCATCAATAAGTTCCTGTTCTTTTTTCATCCGCTCAACGACGTTAACGATCAGCTGTGCATAAACATGAAACACTTGCAGCTCATGGTTTTCAAACACCCTAATGTCGCGAACGGCATCAAAACCCACGAAGCCGCTACACTGACCCTGCTGCATTAAAGGGATAGTAACCAAGCTTTTGATGTCTTGGTTTTTGAGCAGATCGCGCAGTTTGCTTTCGGGATAAAGATCAACGCTTTCTATTTGATGGTGTTTTCCTTGCAAATGTTGCTCAAGGTTATCGCCAAAATCATCGAATAAAATCAAGGGTGACTCATGAATAAATGGAGCAATTCCTTCGTTGCACCATTCGTAGGCATAGCGACCGACCTTGTTTTCAAAATCATAAAAAAAGATGTATGAACGATCAACGCCAATAAAATTGCCTATTCTCGCCAACGAAGCTTGGATGCTGCTCTCGATATTTTTCAATGGTGCGTTGATGAAACCCGATGAAAGCTCCACGAGCAGTTCACGCAAATTGGACTGGTATTTCAGCAGCCGTTCTCTCCTTTTGTTTTCGGTAATATCACGGCCATAAAATGAGGCTCCTTTTACTTTACCGTCAATTACAATGGGCTGCACAACTACTTCGATAAAAACAGATTGATGGTCTGTTTTTATTTCTTCTTCAAATGAAAAGTGCTCGTTCAGAAACGATTTTTCATAACGCCCTCTCCACAACTCTTTTAGACTGTCGGGCAAAGCCTCAACAATATTGCTTCCTTTTTCAAGTTTTTTGCCAAAAGCGTAGAAAAAAGAATTTGCAAAGACTTCATTGATGTATTCAACCTCGTAGTTGGTGTTCACTGACCAAACATTGTCCAAAGAGCTTTCAACAATGGCTTTGATGTTGGCTTCATGTTCGATGAGTGCTTTTTGAGTGTCTTTGTAATTCGAAATATCCACGGCAACACCCTCTACCCAGTCTTTTTCTCTGTTTAACCGCAGCGAAAAACTGGCCCAAAAAACAGATCCGTCTTTTCTATTAAATTGGGCTTCAAAATTGTTGACGAAACCATTCTTATAAAAGGATTTCAACACCTGTTGGCGCACCTCAACATCAACAAAATTGTTAACGATGTCATATTCAGCTGTCATTTCGTCTGCTGAGGCAAAACCATTCATGGCGGCCAGTCTATCATTGCAAACTATGGTTTTCCCGTTTTTCAAGGAAAGCCGAAAAAGCCCTACTTGGGCGTTGTTCCAAAGGTTTTGGTAGTTTTCTTCGCTTTCGCTGATAGGCTCATTCTCCATTTTACTCGAGCTGAAGTTGCGACGCAAAACTTCTGTTGCGATGCCACAAATACCTACTATTTTTTGATCTGCATCGGTGATTGGAAATCTCAGGAAAAACCTTCCTGAATTCAATCTTGAATTTGCGTCCTCCTCTGCTGAAACCATAGAGGAACTTTGAAGCACTTTTTCATCTTCTGCGATGGATAGCTTGGCCATTTCTTCCGGAAAAATCTCCAAATCATCGCGCCCTAAAGCTTCGTTCCGATGAACAGAAGTTGCCTCTTCCCATTTTTTGTTGACGAAAAGGTATTTCCCTTGCACATCCTTTACAAAAATCATTTCTTGATGGTTGTCGAACATTCGATCCATCAAATCTAAATGGGTTAACAATTGAAAATCCGTCTGTTTCTGAAAGGCTTCCAACTCATCTTGCACCTTAATGAGGGCTTCAAGGAGCGCCTCGCGGCCTAATGTATGATTGGTTTTCATGGCTTTAAAACTTGATGTTCATTAACAAGTAGTGCGTCGGAGGTGTGCATTGGCAGGGAAAAATAGAAGGTGCTTCCATGGTTTATTTGGCTTTTAACCCATAAATTGCCTTGATGTTTTTCGGTAAATTCTTTACAAATCAGCAGCCCCAGCCCGGAGCCTTTTTCACCACCGGTTCCGCGTGTGGTGAAACTTTCTTCAAGTTTAAAAAGTTTTTCAAGTTGGTCTGCGTCCATACCCACTCCCTCATCCTGAATGGACACGATCATTTGTGCATTTTCTTGCACCATATCAATTTCTATCCGGCCTCCAATCAAAGAAAATTTGATGGCATTGGACAAAAGATTTCTAAAAATAGAACCCAGCATTTGCTTGTCTGCAAAGACCGTAAAAGGATTTTTCACCATCACATTTATGTGGATGGATTTGTTATCGGCTTCAGCTTGCAACATTTTCACCTCTTCTTGCACAAAGGGCAGCATTTCAAACGTCTCGGGTTTAAATTCTATTTGACCAATCTGCGTACGCGACCATTCCAGCAGGTTTTCTAATAAAGAGTGGGTGTTTTTTGCAGTTTTAAGCACCATTGGTGCATATTTTTTAATGCTTTCATAATCGTTTTGCTGGGCAAACTCAAGCAGCAATTCACTCAGCCCAATGATGCTGTTGAAGGGGCTGCGCAAGTCATGGGCCATGATGGAGAAAAATTTGTCCTTACTCAGGTTCAATTCACGTAACTTTTGCTCGTTTTCAACAAGTGTTTTTTGCATCTGCGTTTGC
>JADYZK010000117.1 GCA_020853175.1 Bacteroidales bacterium | reverse complement strand
TTCATCTTTGTCATGCAGAAATCTTTCCGCAACTGACCCGTCATTTACGGGAAATAAAAACAAAATAAGATGTTCAAAATAAAAAAAGTTTATCCCATATTGGTAATGATTCTGATGACAATTTTATTGTTGCCAACCAGTGCTTGCAAAAAAGACGACCCGACACCTGCAAGAGAAACAACATTTGATCTGAAAGTGGAAGATGTTCTGGGAATTACCGGAGATGTCACTTTTGTTGAAACAAGTGCTACCACCTCAACCATTATTGTAACACTCAATGGTGCTCCATTAGGACTTCATCCGGCAATGTTGTGCATGAATTCAGTTGTCGAAGGAGGACAAGTTGCAGTGGTACTTAATCCCGTTGATGGTTGTTGCGGAAGCAGTTCTACCCTTGTCCTTTCTATCAATTACGATGAGTTGTTGGCTTATGACGGCTTTATAAAAGTGGTAAAAAGCAGTACTGAGCCCAATATAATTCTGGCTCAGGGCGATATTGGAGGCAATGTAATTACCAACACCAGCAAAAGTTACACCCTTGGAACGGTTGGAAATTATGTCGTATCAGGAACAGCGCTTTTTGAAAAAAGGGTAAACGGGAACACATTGGTAACCGTAAGTCTTTTATCAACAATTGCGGGTGAGGTGTATCCCGCAACAATCAATTTAAGTTCCATTGAAACCATTGGAGGCGGACCCGTAACAAAAACGCTGAACAATGTGAACGGAACAACCGGAAAAAGTTATACCAATATCAGAAAACTGGACGCAGGATTGGTGATTACTTATGATAACTGGCTGGCTTACAATGGGTATAAAAATATCTATCAATCTGCGGTTGCTTTTGAAAATATCATTTGCCAAGGAAATATAGGTTCGAGTGTGCCATAAACGTGGTTGTAACCTGAACACTTTTGAAATAGAAACTAAATCATCAACTTTTTAAACATTAAATCATGGGAAATCTACTCTACATTATCGCTGTAATTCTGATTATCGGCTGGGCTATCGGATTTATTGGATTCAATGCCGGAGGCATTATTCATATCCTGCTTGTTATTGCGCTTATTGCTGTACTTTTAAGGGTTATTCGCGGAAATAAAGTTTTGTGATTTTTGACATATAGCATGGAGCTATAGTTACGAAAAAACATTGAAAATGGGTCGTTTTTCATCTGATGAAAGACGCCCATTTTCGATAAAATGCACCCGTGTGTTCAGCTTTTAAAACACCTACAAAACCTGGTAAATGATCCGTAAAGCTTAGAAAATTCAAAAGTGTGAATGATGTAAGTCTTTTAAAGTAAGGTGTAACATAAAGATGTGCATGATGCTTGATCTTTGTGCCACAGTTAAATCAATAAAAAAAATTATTATGAGTACAGGAAAAGTTGTTTTAGGCTTACTGGCCGGATTGGCCGCCGGCGCACTGGCAGGAATTTTATTTGCTCCTGCAAAAGGATCGAAAACAAGGAAAAGGATTTTAAGAAAAGGTGAAGATTATGTTGATTCATTAAAAGATCAAATGGACGATTTGCTTGAAACCGTTACCGATAAATTCGAGAAGACAAAAGAAAACGTCACCAACTATGCTGAAAAAGTGAAAGGTGAAGTGAGTGATTACGCAGACAAGAAAATGTCGAAGCTGCACGAATCAGAAAAAAACATCAAATAAACCGAAGTTTAAACATCATTTAGAAAAACAATAGTATCATGCCCGAAGCAACAAATGATATTGCAGATTCTTTTGAATCGCTGCTGGAGAGTGCGGCCGATTATGGCAAAACAAGCTATGATCTGGTAAAACTTAAAGCCATAGAAAAAGTATCGGATGTGGCCTCATCATTAATCCCAAATACTATTGTTTTCCTATTTTTTATGTCATTCCTGCTTTTTATCAATTTAGGTTTGGCTTACTATCTGAGCGAAATTTTCATGAATGTTTTTTATGGTTTTTTGGTGATTGCTGCATTTTATTTGGTTCTTGGTCTTATTGTACATGTTTTTATGCACGATTGGATTAAAAGGAAGATTTCTGATTATATTATTCAAAAATCATTTTAATAGCATCCCCATGAAAAAAAGATCGTACAAAGCAGAACTTCAAGATGCTATACTGTGTCTCGAAGAAGAGCAGGTTGTTCAATTACACTTGTTAAGAGCAAATTTTCATCAAGTTTATGAAAATATTCACCCCAAAAAACTCCTCAAAAACACCTTAAAAGAAATTTCTTCGTCACCTTATTTGGTTGATAGTCTTTTGAGCACGGGAGTTGGCGTTGCAGCAGGTTATGCAACAAAATTAGCCGTTACAGCCGGGTCAAAAAACGTATTCAAAAAAATGTTGGCCATCGCTTTGCAAATTGGTGTTACCAATTTAATTGCTCAAAATCCAAATACTTTGAAGTCGCTTATAAGCCATTTTTCGCACACTTTTCGTATTGAAAAATAAATCATGTCAATCGGGACAACCAACACAATAAAATTGCCCATAAGCGTAAAGGCTCCTCTTGTTTTTTTGGGGTTATTTGCGTTTTTGGTTTTTTTATATTTGGCTAAAAGCGTTCTTATGCCGCTTGTTTTTGCTACAATTATTGCTATCGTTTTGCACCCTGTTGTAAGTCTTTTTGTGCGTTTCAAGGTCAATCGGATTTTATCTATTATCATTACGCTGTTCCTTACCTTGTTGGTGATTGCTGCTATTGGTGTGCTTTTGATTACACAGGCCAGCCGCTTTGCCGATTCGCTGCCGCTTTTAGTGGAAAAATTTACCGACATTATCAACCAAACCATCACTTGGATATCAGGGCATTTTGATTTAAGCACCAAAGAAATTACAGCGTGGATTACAAAAACAAAAAACGGGGTTCTCGACAGCCTCGCCATTGGGCAAACCTTAGTTAGTGTGGGCGCTACATTGGCTTTTTTCTTCCTGATCCCTGTGTATGTTTTTATGATTTTGTATTATCAGCCCATTTTAATTGAGTTTTTTCACCGTGTTTTTGGTTCAAACAACCGCGACAAAGTAGGCAACGTGATCAATTTGATCAAGTCACTCATTCAAAGTTATCTCATCGGACTGCTTATACAAGTAGCCATCATTGCGGTGATGTACACTGTTGGACTTTTGATATTGGATATTGAATATGCCATCATTTTGGGTATTATGGGGGCCTTTCTCAATCTTATCCCCTATCTGGGTTCCATCATTGCCGCATCATTCCCCATGCTTATTGCCGTTGCGTCAAAAACTTCACCTTGGTTCGCCTTGTTGGTTTTAGCACTTTATGTTGTTACCCAATTTATTGACAACAATTTTATTACCCCAAAAATTGTAGGCTCAAAAGTAAAACTCAATGCCTTAGCTTCAATCATTGCCGTCATTATTTTTGCAGCCTTATGGGGAATCGGAGGAATGCTTCTTGCCATTCCGATTACGGCTATTGCGAAACTTATCTTTGACAACATCAAGCCTTTGCAACCTTGGGGGTTTTTATTAGGCGACACCATGCCTTCGCGCGGTATAAGTCCTATGTTAAAAAACCTAATGAGAAAGCCATCCGATGCGGATGCATAACAAATTTGCGCACTTCCTATAGTTTCGGATGTCCCGAAATGTGAACTAAACGCTTAAATAAAAAAAGTCTAAAAATGAAAAAATTCACCCCGGTCGTTAAGGTTAAAGGGTATGCCACGAAGCAAACCGCGAGGCTGAGTGAAAAAACATTGGAGAAAACCCAAATTGCCAGCATCTTTCTTGCCGAAGTTGCTGCTGTTTTCATCTTTATTTCTGTGATGGTAAAAGAAACATTTTCGAGAGATTTTGAATTGAAAGAATTTTTGCGTCAGTGTTTTCAAATCGGGTATAAATCTTTGCCGTTGATTACAGTAACCGGTGCCGTTATGGGGTTGGTGCTCACAATCCAATCGCGCCCTGTTTTGGTTGATTTTGGAGCGGTATCCTTGCTTCCGGGTATGGTAACCGTGTCACTCATCAGAGAAATAGGGCCCGTAATTACAGCGCTGATATGTGCCGGCAAAATTGGTTCGGGCATAGGTGCCGAGCTTGGTTCGATGAAAGTGACAGAACAAATTGAAGCCATGGAAGTATCTTCCATCAACCCGATGCGCTATTTGGTCGTG
>JADYZK010000116.1 GCA_020853175.1 Bacteroidales bacterium | reverse complement strand
TATCCGCGAAGAAAACATCGGTATCCGCATCGAAAATGATATTTTGGTTACTCGTAACCAACCCATTGACCTGATGGAACATATTCCTATCGAGGCCAATGACATAGAATCTTTCATGAATAATCACCCCCTAAAAAATTAAAAAATGTTTGAAAAACACGTGTTTGCCGACCGCAGAAACCGGCTAAAAAAAGAAATGAATGAAGGCATTGCCCTTTTTATTGCCAATCCTGAAGCTTCCTTTAACTATCCCGCCAACACCTATCATTATAGGCAAGATAGTCATTTCTCTTACTTCTTTGGGTTGAACCTCCCCGGCTTTGCGGGATGTATTGACATAGAAACCGGCGAAGAAATGCTGTTTGGAAACAATTTCGATATTGACGACATCATTTGGATGGGGCCACAACCCCAGGTTGAAGAACTTGCAGCAAGTGTTGGTATTTCAAAAACCTCTGACTACGGCCAACTGTTGAAATACATTTCAGAAGCCGTGGCCAAAGGCAGAAAAATCCACTTCCTCCCTCCCTATCGCGGGAAAGTGATGATCGAGTTGGGCCAATTGCTCAACCTGCCTGCGCACGAAGTGAAAGCCCAAGCCAGCATGGACCTCATTAAAGCTGTTGTGAAACTCAAAGAAATAAAAGACGCACTCGAAATTGCAGAAATTGAAAAAGCAGTTGACATTGCTTGGTTGATGCACACTACCGCCATGAAAATGGCCAAACCCGGCATGAGAGAACAAGAAATTGCCGGAACCATCGAAGGAATTTCCTTGGCTCTCGGCGGCCCTGTTTCATTCCCAATTATTTTGAGTATGGACGGACAAACGCTTCATAACCACAACCATCACAACATCTTACAAGAAGGCCGTATGATGGTGGTGGATGCCGGTGCCGAGTTGGGATCGCTCTATTCCAGCGACATTACCCGCACTGTTCCTGTGGGAGGCCTTTTCAACCAACGTCAAAAAGAAATCTATGAAATCGTTCTCAAAGCCAACACGGATAGCATTGCCGCCACACAACCCGGAAAAGAGTACCGCGAAATGCACTTTTTGGCAGCCAAAACCATAATTGAAGGTCTGAAAGCTGTCGGGCTGATGAAAGGCAATGTGGAAGATGCTGTTGCTGCCGGTGCGCACACCCTTTTCTTCCCACACGGCTTAGGCCACATGATGGGAATGGATGTGCACGACCTCGAAGGATTGGGCGAAAACAATGTGGGCTACGACGAACACACCCAACGTGCTACCCAGTTTGGAACGGCTTACCTGCGTTTGGGCAAAAAACTTAAACCCGGCTTTGTGGTAACCAATGAGCCCGGAATTTATTTCATCCCCGCACTTATTGATCAGTTCAGGGCCGAAGGCAAGTTTAAAGATTTTGTAAACTACGACAAAGTAGAGGGCTACAAAAACTTTGGCGGCATCCGCATTGAAGACGATGTACTCGTTACAGAAAGTGGACATCGCATCTTAGGAAAACCCATTCCAAAAACGGTTGCCGATGTTGAAGCCACGGCAGCACAAACCCGCGAATGGATTAAATTCCCGGGAATTTTCTAAATCATAAGCCCATCAAAAACCGGCCTCAGCTTAGCAAGGCCGGTTTTTTTGTGTCAAAAAAATGCCTCGTCGCACTTTAAACCCACGGGATTGGCCGCAAGAAAAAGTTTTTTAATAGATCATTAACATATCTAAATAACTATATTTGCCTGAACATCATCAAACCAATACCTAATGGCAACAATCGTAGTTTTGGGAGCTGGCATTTCTGGTCATACCGCTGCAGCTTTCATCCGCAAAAAACTCAGTAAAAAACACCAAGTCCTTGTTGTTTCGCCCAGTGCCTACTACCAATGGATACCATCGAACATTTGGGTGGGAGTGGGAAAAATGAAGGTGGATCAGGTGCGCTTTAAACTGGCACCGCTTTACAATCGTTGGGGCATTGATTTTAAACAAGCCAAAGCAATGAGTATTCATCCCGAAGGCGGAAAGACATCAGAAAAACCCTTTGTAACCATTGAATACACTACTGAAGACCATCGCGGAGAGCAAGAATCGGTAGCTTACGATTTTCTTGTGAATGCCACAGGTCCCAAGCTCAATTTCGAGGCCACCGAAGGGATAGGCCCCGGAAAAAACACCGTTTCCGTTTGTTCCTACGATCACGCTGCCCATGCTTGGACCAAGCTTCAGGAAAGTTTTCAAAAAATGGAAAAAGGCGAAACCCAAAAATTTGTCATCGGTACAGGCCATCCAATGGCAACTTGTCAGGGCGCTGCTTTTGAATACATTTTGAACGTAGCCTATGAAATTAGAAAAAGAAAACTCCAAAACAAAGCCGAAATCACCTGGATCACCAACGAATATGAGTTGGGCGATTTTGGCATGGGAGGAGCACACATCAAACGCGGCGGATACATCACTTCAACCAAGGTATTTGCCGAATCATTCCTCAGCGAAAACAACATCAATTGGGTGAAAAGAGCAGGCGTGGTAAAAGTTGAACCGGGTTTGATTCATTACGAAAACCTTGATGGCGAGGCCAAAACCCTTCCTTTCGACTTCTCTATGCTGATTCCTTCCTTTGCAGGGGCCGGCATCAAAGCTTACGACAAAAATGGTGATGATATAAGTCCGAACCTATTTGCTCCCAACGGTTTGATGAAAGTGGATGCCGATTATAGCAGCAAGCCCTTCGAGGAATGGAGTGTGAACGATTGGCCTTCAACTTACCGCAACCCTTTATATCCGAACATTTTTGCGCCCGGAATTGCCTTCGCGCCACCGCATAGCATTTCAAAGCCCATGAAAAGCAAAACCGGCATGGCTATTTTTCCTACTCCACCGCGCACAGGGATGCCCTCGGGCGTAATGGGAAAAATTACTGCCCTAAACATTGTCAACCTCATCAACAAAGGCGAACACGAACTGAAACACCGTGCCAGCATGGGCCGCATGGGTGCAGCATGTATTATTTCGGCAGGCTTTGGTATGACGAAAGGCGCTGCCGCCACCATGACGGTTTTCCCCATCGTACCCGACTTTGTT
>JADYZK010000115.1 GCA_020853175.1 Bacteroidales bacterium | reverse complement strand
TTGGGAAATCTTTATAACAAAATTATGGATTCGGCATCGTCCATGATTTTTTTTGAAAAGGCCTTGAAAATTGCTGCTGAAACAAACGATTCAGCGTATCTATTTATGCTCAACAGCAATATTTCAGTCATGTATGGCAAGCAGGGTCATGGGAAACAGGCACGTGATTATGCTTTTAAAAGTAAGCGATTCATTGACACGAATAATATTTATGAATATCTGCCCGTTTTTTTAGCAAATATTGCCATTGCTTATTCTGTAATGGGCAAAACCGACTCCTCTATTTATTTTTATAGGCAGTTGTCAAAATACATGGAAGATATGAGGTTGATGGATCAAGGCTTAGTGCTAATAGCAATGTCAACTGACTATTTGGATAAAAATATGGTGGACTCGGCCCTCTATTTCAATCAAAAAGGATTAGATATTGCCCGTTTGATACCTTCTTATTCTCAAATAGCTGATGGTTTGTTGATTCGATCAAGAATTGACAGTGCCCGCAACGATTTTGAAGGTGCTTTCAATAATTTTAAACGCGGCCAAACGATCAATGACAGCATCCTTGATAATGAACACAAATCAAGAATTGTTGAAATGAAAATCATCTACGAGGTGGATAAAAAAGAATCGGAGAACCAACTGTTGATTACCCAAAACCAACTCAAAGAAAGGATGATTAATGGCCAGCGGTTGGCTCTGTTTGGCTTTATCTTTTTGGTGCTGCTGCTCTTGGTTTCAATCTATCTTCTCAACCGGACCCGCAAAAAAATTGCTGCCCAAAAAGAAGTGATTGCTGCTAACAATCTTCGTTTGCAGGAGCTCAACCAAACAAAAGATAAGTTCATCTCTATCATCGCCCACGATTTACGAAGTCCGTTCAACTCGTTGTTAGGACTGTTACAGGAGCTGTCTGAAAATTATAAATCATACACCGATGAGGAAAAGATTCATATCATTGAAACGCTTTACGTGAGCAGCACCAACACCTATGGCCTGCTCGTGAACCTCTTAGATTGGACACTTGCCCAACGCAGTGGCTTTGAAAACAAACCCACAGATACGAACTTGCACTACGCTGTTGAAAATGTTTTCAAGTTTTTGTCGGGTCGAGCACAGCAAAAAAACCATCGGCTTATCAATCAAGTTGAGCGCGAGCTCACGGTGTTTGTAGATCAAAATATTCTTAACAACGTTATCATCAATTTGGTGAACAATGCCATCAAATTTACAAAGGATGAAGGTTTGATTGAGGTGAGCGCGATTGTGCAGTTGGATGGTCAAGTGCGTATTTTTGTTCAAGACAATGGAATTGGTATTCCGAATGACAAGATGAAGCAACTGTTTGACCTTGATTCCGATTTTAAGCGCAAGGGTACCAGCAACGAAATGGGGACAGGCTTGGGCCTTGTTTTAGTTAAAGATTTTGTCAAAATGAGTCAGGGCGAGTTGTTTGTTGAAAGCGAAGAGGGAAAAGGCAGCACCTTCTCATTTACCCTTCCGGCAAGGGCTCCAAAAGGCTAAACTCCACTTAACTCACCTTTTTGTATCGTTTGATGGAAAAAGTGAGCATCACCGCGGCATAAGCCACCAAAGCATAAAACAATCCTGAAATATCGGCAAAGCTGCTTCCTTTCAGCATAATCATTCGATTGATTTGAATGAAATAGGCGATAGGATTCAACTTGTTGAGCCATTGTGCCCAAGGCGGCATGCTTTCCACCGGCGTGAAAAGACCGCTCATCAAAATGAAAACAACAAGAAAAAACCATGAGATGAACATGGCTTGCTGCATGGTGTCGCTAAATGTTGAAACAAAAAGCCCAATGCCCAGCACCACCAGCAAATACACCGAAGCTGTGCCGAGAAGCAAGGCAATACTGCCTTCGACAGGAATGCCAAAAACGATGCGCGCAAAAATAAGCCCGATGATGAATTCAAAAATGGCAATTATCCAAAAGGGCAGGAGCTTCCCAATCATAAATTGGTGTTTGAGGATAGGCGTAACATTGATTTGCTCTATCGTTCCCATTTCTTTTTCTTTTACAATGTTCATCCCCGAAAGGAACATCCCGATGAGTGTTACCAACAGCACCAAAATGCCCGGAACCATATAAGTTTTATAATCGAGCTTGGGATTGTACCAAAATTGTGGGTGCATGGCTATGGGCGAAGCTGTTGCGTGTGACGGCAGTTGTTCCACCAAAAGTGCAGTGTTAAAACTATTGATAATAGACAGAGCATAGCCATTCATCAGGCTGGCCGCGCTGCCGTTGATGGCATTGGTGACGAGCAATAAAGATGTTTTTTCGCCGCGCTCCAATTGCTTTTCGGTGTTTTGTTGGATTATCAGCAACTGATCGGCATCATTGGTTTTAAGTTGTTCCATGCCCTCAGTGTATTTCGATGTCATAAAGCTCACGCTATAAAAAGGAGAACTGGCAAATTTGGCTGTTAAATCGCGGGACAGGCTGCTGCGGTCGTGGTCAATAATGGATAAACGGGTGTTTTTTAACTCAAAAGTTGCAGTGTATGATAGAACTAATAATTGAACAATGGGCATCACCAAAATGATGGGCAACATCACCCGATCGCGGAAAATTTGCCTGAATTCTTTTTGAACGATGTAAAAAATGATGCGCATAACTTCGGATTTTTAATCTAATCTCACCTTAAATTTTTTTACACTCATGCCAATAAAAAAAGCGGTCATGGCAACAAGAATCAGCGTTTCTTTCCAAATATAGGCCATTCCCAAACCTTTCAACATGATGCTTTTAATGATGACGATGAACCAGCGGCTGGGCATAATATTACTCAGCAGCTGCAAGGGGAGCGGCATATTTTCTATCGGAAAAATGAATCCCGAAAGTAAAATCGTCGGAAGCATTAGCGCAAACATGGAAAGCAGCATAGCCGTTTGTTGGCTGTTGCTCAGGGTTGAAATAAAAATTCCCATGGATAACGACATAAAGATGAATAACATACTCTGCGCCAACAACAAGAGCAAACTGCCCTGAATGGGCATCCCAAATACGGTGGAGGCCAAAAACAAAATCACCAAGGCATTGACAAATGAAAGCAGCACGTAGGGAATTACTTTCCCCAAAATGATTTGAAAAGGCCTTAAAGGCGAAACAAGTAACACTTCCATGGTGCCCATTTCTTTTTCTCTCGCAATGGAAATGGAGGTCATCATGGCTGAAATGAGCATGAGCAAAATGGTGATGGTGCCTGGAACAAACATAAATACGCCTTTCAATT
>JADYZK010000114.1 GCA_020853175.1 Bacteroidales bacterium | reverse complement strand
ATGATTCCTTTAAAAGATGCCACCCTCCAATGGGGCAACCTCGCCGGTTTTGTGGCAGGGTTGTATAACAGCGATTTCGAGCTGATAGGTCGAAGCATGGTGGATGTAATTGTGGACCCACACCGCTCTGCACGCATTCCCTTTTTCGATACCATGCGGCACAAAGCGCATGCAAACGGCGCTTTTTCTTTCGGTATATCAGGTTCAGGACCAACGGTTTTCGCATTTTGCGATAGTCAACAAAAAGCACAACAAGTGACCCAACAACTTACCGACCTATTGCTCATTAACGACATCAGCAACCAAGGTTTTGTTTCTCAAATCAACACAGCCGGAGCTGTGGTGAAAGAACTTTGGTAACTAAAAACACGAAAAGCATGAAGTATTTTTCAACACGCGATCCCGATAAAAAGCAGGCAGTAAGCTTGCAAGAGGCCGTCATTAAAGGCTTGGCCGACGATGGAGGACTTTTTATGCCCGAACGACTCCTGCCCATTGATCCTGAAACCCTCGACAGTTTTTCCTCCCTCAAGTTGCCTGAAATAGCTGCCAAGATGCTGTTTCCTTATGTTGCAGACTCTTTTTCAATTCCTGCCTTTGAGGCATTATGTCAAGAGGTTTTTAATTTCCCTATTTCATGGGTAGAAATAGAGGACAATATTTTTAGTCTCGAGCTTTTTCACGGCCCTACACTTGCTTTTAAAGATGTGGGCGCTCGCTTTATGGCACGGTTGCTGGCAGGTTTTACCCATCAGGAACACAAAAACATCAAAGTGGTGGTTGCCACGTCGGGCGATACGGGAAGCGCAGTGGCAGCAGGCTTCTACGGCATGAAAGGCACAAAGGTGTACATCCTTTTTCCGAAAAATAAAGTCAGCCGGATGCAACAAAAACAGTTGACAACCTGGGGCGGCAACGTCGTAGCTTTGGAAGTTGACGGTACTTTTGATGATTGTCAACGCCATGTAAAAGCACTTCTTTCAGATGCTGAAATGCAGCAAAATCAAGTGCTTACCTCGGCCAACAGCATCAATATTGCGCGATTGTTGCCACAAATGGTTTACTTTGCTTTTGCTGCCAGTCGGTTGAAGCAGCAGGACAAACCATTGGTTTTTAGCGTTCCCAGTGGGAATTTCGGAAACCTCACCGCCGGTTTGATGGCGCAGCTTATGGGCATTCCCATCCATCAATTTGTAGCAGCCACCAATGTCAACGATGTTGTTCCGAGCTATCTTCAAGAAGGCGTTTTTACGGCACGCCCATCGGTAAAAACCATCAGCAATGCCATGGATGTGGGAAATCCAAGTAATTTCGAGCGGATGTTGTTCCTTTTCAAAAATATTGAAACGATGCGGCAACATCTTCAAGCTTACAGCTTTAGCGATGAGCAAACGGAGGAAGTTATGAAGAGTGTTTTTCAACATTGCAACTACCTTTTGGATCCGCATGGGGCTGTGGGTTATCTCGGACTTAAAAAATATCTGCAACAAAATCCACCGCCGGCCATAGGTGTATTTCTTGAGACAGCCCATCCGGCCAAATTTGCCGAAACAGTTAAAAAACGACTTAGAAACAAACTTGTCATACCTGAACGGCTGCAAGCCTTTGAAGACAAAAAAGAGCAATTTCTATCTTGTGAAAACAATTATTCACAGATTAAAAAAGTTGTTTTGGAAGACGAAAACCAAATCGTTTTCTGAAAACCGCTTATTCGAGAACGGTTTTCAGAAAAGCACATTGATTTATTTCACAAGGTTGCGGGCTTCCGATTTGTTTTGGGCATCAATGGCGGCAATGGTAATCATATTGACGATTTCATTAACCGAGCAACCCATTTGCAGAATCTGTACCGATTCCTTCATACCATTCAAAACGGGCCCAATCACTTCAAAGCCTCCCAATTCCTGCATCAGTTTATAGGCAATATTGCCCGATTCGAGGTTGGGGAAAATGAGCACATTGGCAGGACCACTCAATAGTTTTGAAAACGAAAACGACTCTTTCAACAGTTCGGGATTGAGTGCAGCATTGGCTTGAATTTCGCCATCCACGATCAAATTGGGATGATGTTCGTGAAGGTATTCCACTGCCTTCCTTTGTTTTTCGGGCACTTTTCCTTCGGCAGATCCAAAGCTGGAATAGGACACCAACGCCACCCGTGGGGTGATCTTATAATCACGCACCGATTTACAGGTTTGAAGTGTAATTTCGACCAATTGTTCCCAAGTCGGGTCAATGTTTAAGGTACAATCGGCAAAAAACACAGGCCCTCTGTTGGTGTTTACGATATAGGTACCTGACGCGATATTGTTGCCCTCCGATTTATCAATCACCTGAAGCACAGGCCTGATAGAATCGGGATAGTTACGTGTAAGCCCCGACACCATGGCATCGGCATAACCGGTTGACAGCATCATGGCAGCAAAATAACTGCGGTGCATCATCAGACTTCGTGCCGCTGAAAAGGTCATGCCCTTGCGCTGACGGCGTAAGAAAAGAGCTTCGGCAAACTGTTTGCGTTTCCCGTTCTGTTCGTGCGAGCGGGGATCAATAATTTCAACGCCATACAATTCCAATTCGTTTTCTTGGATGATGGCTTTAATTTTTGCAGCATTTCCCAATAAGATCGGCTCGGCATAGCCTTCGTTGAGAACAATTTCGGCTGCTTTAAGCATTTTATAGTTGTCGGCATCGGCCAAAATAACGCGCTTGGGGTTGTGTTTTGCTCGTGTTTTGATTTGCCTCAGCATAGGGTTGCTGGTTTTGAGTCTTTTGCGCAATTCCTCTCCATAATTTTCCCAATTGAGGATAGGTTTGCGCGCGATGCCCGATTCCATTGCTGCCCTGGCAACGGCAGGTGCCACCCTTTCAATCAATCGGGGATCGGTAGGTTTCGGAATGATGTATTCTCGTCCGAAGCGCAAGTTGTTCACATTGAAGGCGATATTCACCTCTTCGGGAACCGGCTCTTTGGCCAGCTGCGCCAATGCCACGGAAGCAGCCAATTTCATTTCGTCGTTAATTTCGCCTGCGCGAACATCCAAAGCCCCTCTAAAAATGTAAGGAAAACCCAAAACATTGTTGATCTGGTTAGGAAAATCTGAACGTCCGGTGGCCATGATAATGTCATCGCGGGTGGCCATGGCATCTTCGTAAGAGATTTCCGGATTGGGATTGGCGAGAGCAAAAACGATAGGATTTTCGGCCATTGCCAGCAACATGTGCTTTTTAATGACTCCCGCAACCGAAAGTCCAAGAAACATATCGGCACCTATAAGGGCGTTTTCAAGACTGATGTCGGGAACGTCAAGCGCAAACTGTAATTTGGTGCTGTTGAGGTCGGTGCGGGTTTTGGTGAGCAGCCCTTTGCTGTCGAACATCAGTATATTTTCGGGCTTGGCCCCCAGCTTGATGTAAAGTTTGGTGCAAGAAATGGCAGCTGCACCAGCACCATTGACAACAATCTTGAGCTTATCTATTTTTTTACCATTGATCTCTAACGCGTTAAGCAGTCCGGCAGAGGTAATGATGGCCGTTCCATGCTGGTCGTCGTGCATGATGGGGATGGGTAAAGCTTTTTTGAGGGCTTCCTCAATCTCGAAACACTCGGGTGCTTTGATGTCTTCGAGGTTGATTCCTCCAAAAGTGGGCGCAATGGCTTTGACCACTTCGATAAATTTCTGCGGGTCTTTTTCGTTGATCTCGATGTCGAACACATCAATATCGGCAAACACTTTAAACAGCAGACCTTTGCCTTCCATAACCGGCTTACCGGCTTCGGGGCCAATATCGCCTAAGCCCAAAACGGCAGTGCCATTGGAGATTACAGCCACAAGATTGCCTTTTCCGGTGTATTTGTACACATCGTCCGGATTTTTGTTGATGGCCAAACAAGGGTCGGCCACACCAGGACTGTATGCCAAAGAAAGATCGCGCTGGGTGCTGTATGGTTTGGTGGGAATCACTTCGAGTTTTCCCGGACGGCCCATAGCGTGGTAGTTGAGGGCATCCTTAAAAAATAACTTATCCATAATGTGTTTTTGATTTGATAGACTCCAAAGGTAGCGATTTTGGAGGCCTTTGGTTTATTTTGACAACTAAAAGTGTTTTTTATTGTTGGTGATGAAAAATTTCCGACGCTGTTTTTGATTGAATTTTGTTGCAGAGCGGCAAACACAAACCCTTTATAGGTTATTCGTTGGCATTCAGCCAATCGGGATTTCCGGTGAGGAAACCCGAACTGAGGAGATAAAACTCCTCGGCAGCCTCGGCATGAACCCAGTGGGAGGCTTTTTCGATGGTGATGATTTCCGCGTTGGGGAAATTGGAACGAATCACCGGATAATCTTCGGGCAAGATATAATCGGAAAGGCCGCCGCGAATAAATAGGCAGGGTTTGTAGAAAGGAGTTCCTGTTTGAATGGCATCGAACATTTCGCTGAGGTTGTTGCCAATACCCGTGAGGTTCAGCCGCCATTCCAAGGTTTCTTTGTCGCGCCAATGCAGGTTTTTCATCAAAAACTGACGGACACGCTGTTGAGGAATTTGCTTTTTCAGGTCATCGTCAATGGTAGATCGTTGGCTGTGTTGTTTCAAATCAACGGACTGTAAGGCTTCAATGATGTTGCGGTGGTGGGGCCTGTCGCCATAAGCTTTCAGGCTGATGTCAACCACAATCAGGCGGTTCAACTTTTCAGGATTTTCCAAAGCAAAACGCATGGCCACCTTTCCGCCCATGCTGTGACCCAATAAAATAGGATTAACAATTTGCTGGTCTTCAATCAATTCCATTAAATCATCGGTCATGGCCAAATAATTGAACACCTCGCTATGCGGCGAAAGGCCATGGTTGCGTTGGTCGGGGATGATGACATCAAAGCCTTCGTCGGCAATGCGTCTGCCATAAGAAACCCAGTTATCGGAAATACCAAACAAACCATGAAGAATGATGAGGGGTTGGTCGCCCAGGCGGCCGTAACGGCGAAAAAAAAGTTTCATTGTATGTGTCTTGAACCCGCAAAATTACAAGAAAAAGACCATTGATGAGCCAATAGTTCCGTCTAAATGCCCAACTCGGCTCCATGTCCTTTGAGGCCGAAATAACGCCGTAAGCCATACACACCGGCGTAAGCGAAAGGCGTGTCGAGCAACGCAATGATGACTTTAAACAAATACCCGTTGGCCAATAGCGGTAAAAAAAGACTCCAATCGAGCACGCCAAAGCTGCACAAAAGAAACAACACTGTAACAGTATCGAGCAATTGACTTGTGAAAGTGGAGAGGTTGTTACGAAGCCACAAATGCTTGCCTTTGGTAACTCTTTTCCAGAAGTGAAAAATCTGCACGTCCACGAACTGGGCAACAAGATAGGCCACCAACGAAGCTCCTACAGCTACAAAAGTAAAACCAAAAGTTTTTTTGAACTCGGCATCGTTCAAGGGCGACCATTCAGTGGCAGGGGCCAAGGTGGAAATAACAACGATTCCCAAGGCAAAAGCACTGGCAAAAACGCCTGCAATCACCAGGTTATTGGCGCGTCTCTGGCCATAAACCTCTGAAACAATATCAGTGATTAAAAAGGTGATGGGATAAGCGATGATGCCCACACTCAGCTCAAAACGAAAGAGGCCGGAAGGATTCCAAAAGAAAAACTTTTGAAAGATAAGGTTGCTGGTGACGAGCGAGGTGATGAACAATGCGCCAAAAATGAGGTACAGCAGTTCAGCTTTGGCCCGCTTGTGCTTGGAAAGCTCAAACTGAAGGATTTGGGGGTTTATGGGTGTTTTTGTCAAGGCGATATATCATTTTTACAAATAAACAAAAAAAACGATTTGGCCTT
>JADYZK010000113.1 GCA_020853175.1 Bacteroidales bacterium | reverse complement strand
CAAAATAAGGATTATTTAAAACATTGGCCAGCACCAAATCGCCATTGATAACACCATCGAGATCGAAACCAACGGTTCCTGTGATCACGTCGAAAGCCGAAACATCCCAATTGTCGAACACGGCCACCAGTGAATCCTGCTCACGCAATGGGATAGTGCCTTCCAAGCCAAGGCTACTTTTTCCCATCTGAAAGGTAAATTTTTCAATGCGTGTACTTTCTTTCTCAAAAAAGACATGGTTTTCCGGACTCAGTTTTACGACCGAATCATTAATGATAACATCAGCAAAATCAAAAGTAACATTACCAACTTTGTCTTCAGAAAGCCAATAATTCCCTTTCACCAATCCTTTGTTTAGCATTTTTTTACGTTGATTGTCCCAGTGCAGTTGAAAAGAAATGTTGTCATTGTTGGCCTCGAGCGACAACCGCGGCTTCTCGATTCCAAAGTCAATGGAATCGCTTGACACAGCCTTCTTAAAAATAAGATCAGCCATTTCTAAGCTCATGTTCAATCGCTGCATGTCTGATCGCATCAACAGATAAGGCATCTCCATTTGCACTTCGCCAAAGCGAATCCAATCGCTGCGAAAAGTAGTGTTAATGACCTGACTTTTTTGTGTGAGCACGCCCGAAAAGTTAGTGTTGGGCGCGATAGCTATGGCAGGAGCCAAAAAGTGCATGATTGCATTTGGATTTTTAAACTTTAAATTGAAATAAAAATCCTGCAGGAAAGTGCTATCTGGCGGCGGAAAAGCATTTTCCAATAAATTAAATGCCACATAATGATTTAAAAAACGACTAAATGAAGCTTCTAACGCACTCCACCTAAAGATTCCCCCCAATTCAAAATCCAAAATATCTGAAGTGATGTTGCATTTGCGGCCCAGATAGGCATCTTCGATGAGGTCCAACTCGAAATTTTGAAGTAACAATACACCTTGCTCATTTGCAAAAGCCAAGTCTTTGATCTGAACATTACCCAAGAAATCATCTATACTAAGCCCTGAAAATTCAGCATCAATCTGGGCAGAAACCTTAGTAACGCTATCATTCTTAATTAGATGCAAGGAAGTTAAATCCGCATAATCAATTTTTGAATGGATGGTATAAACAGGCTCACTTTCATTTAAATTGGCAGCTCCTTGAAAGTCAATGTTGATTCTTCGGTCGTCTTGAATAGAAAACTCAGCGGTAAGCTGACCGTTGTTTAAGCTTGCCTTGACAGGAATTTTATTCAAAGAGTTACCCATCAAACCCATGCTTTGAATGTTGGCTTGTGCAGTTGCTTGCACTTCTTTCAACGCGATCCCCGAGCCATCTATTTGCGCGCTCATACTGATGTTACCAAGCACCTCGGTTTGATCAAGGAGTTTTCCTAAAGCCAAACTTTTGGTGTTGAGCGTAAGATTGTAACGGGGAATTCCGGTGATGGGATTGGTTCTAAAAGTAAGATCGGTTGCAATGCGTCCAACGTCGGTGTTGGCCAGCACACGGGTAGAAAAATCGGTATAACTCCCCCGGAAAACACCCTCCAAATAAACCTTTCCTAAGGGTGCAAACAGCGATGGCAGTTGCAGATAGCGACCTTCAATTGGAATTGCAAATTGTTCAATATCAGATATTTTTGTTTGTAATCTATCTACATCGAGTACAATATCTGAGGTAAAAAAGTCGGGCAACCCTTTCATCTTCAAGTCGCCTTTAAAAGTGGTCTGCTCACCAAAACTGAAACTCATACCGCGTGTGCTAAAGTCAGAAACCGTTCCGTCAAACTTTCCCGAAAAGGCAACCAGGTTGGGCATTTCAAACATCACTGGCGCAAAATAACCCACATCAGCCAAATAAAAAGCAGAAGGCTGCACCTCGGCAGTGATGCGAACAGAATCAATAAAATCGAGGTAAGCCGCATAGCTGTTGTAAGTAAAGTTAAGTTGCATTTGTACAGACGATCGTGGCGTTATCAACTTCAATCCGTCAACAAACAACCCGCCGGAATGAATGCTCACTTTTCCTTTTAACGTTTGAATGTTAAGCCCACTTCGTTCAACGGCTTTCATCATTTTGATATCAGCCTCAATGCTATCGTTGAAGACAGACACATCAGCCATATCAAGAAAAATATCTTTTACAACAATATTGTTGTAATCCATCTCCGTTAAACTGTCGTTGGCTTTGTCTTCAATCGTATAGCGAAAGTTACCATTTTCGAGTTTTAACAGTTGAAAGAACAAAGGATAAGTTGCTGACGCAATGGTGTCGCCACTTTTTGTTATAAAGTGATCAACAATGAAATTATAATTCAAATTCGTTTCGCCTTTATACTGCATCAACCTTGCCTCGAAGTTCTTCAATGTGAGGCTTTTGACATGCAATCCCTCGAATAATTTCCACGGCAAAATGGCTACGTTAAGTTCTTCTGCCTCGAGCAAGGTGCTATCATGCTGATCATTTACATGCAATTTTTGAATGCTCAGGGCAAGATTATAATCAAGAAAAAAACTTCCGATGGTAATTTTAGTATCCAACTTTTCAGAGAAATAGCCGGCTACCGTTCGTGCCATAAAAGTTTGCACAAAAGGTGTTCGCATGATCACAAAAAGGCTGATGGGCACTGCCACCAGCGTGACCAAGAACATCAACACGATATCTCTGAGCTTTTTTTTGATATTTTTGCAGTTTTAAAATAATGAACATCTACATTTTAGGCATCGAATCGTCCTGTGATGATACATCAGCTGCTGTTTTAAACAACACCAAAGTATTGTCAAACATCATTGCTAATCAGCAGGTACACGAAAAGTTTGGAGGCGTGGTTCCCGAATTGGCTTCGAGGGCACATCAGCAAAACATCATCCCTGTGGTTGAAACTGCCTTGAAAGAGGCAAATATAGATAAAAAACAAGTTAATGTTGTAGCTTTTACACGCGGTCCCGGACTTCTGGGATCCTTATTGGTGGGCAGTTCATTTGCCAAAGCTTTTGCTATGGCCACCAACGCCGTTCTTGTTGAAATTGACCACATGGAAGCCCATATTTTGGCCCATTTTATCGCTACTGAAGATGCTAACGACACACCGCATTTTCCATTTCTTTGCCTTACCGTTTCGGGGGGGCACACACAAATTGTGGTGGTAAAAGACTATTTTGATATGGAAATTATTGGCAAAACCATTGATGATGCCGCCGGTGAAGCCTTTGACAAGGTGGCCAAAATCATTGGTCTTCCCTATCCCGGCGGCCCATTGATTGACCAATGGGCCCAAAACGGCAATCCAAAACGTTTTGCTTTTACCGAGCCCAAGATTGGCGGATTGGATTACAGTTTCAGTGGTTTAAAAACCAACATCCTTTATTTTTTAAGAGATCGCCTCAAAGAAGACCCCGAATTTATCACCAACAACACAGCCGATCTTTGCGCCTCAGCACAAGATGTTATCGTCAGCATCTTGATGAAGAAACTCATTTTGGCCAGCAAACAAACCGGAATCAAAGAAGTTGCCATTGCAGGAGGTGTTTCGGCCAACTCGGGTTTACGAAAAGCAATGTATGATGCCGCAGTAAAATACGGATGGAAAATTTTTATTCCAAAAGCAGGATTCAGCACCGATAACGCCGCCATGATTGCCATTGCGGGTTATTTCAAATATCTCCGAAACGAACTGGCCGATCAACAAGTGAGGCCCTATTCCCGCCAAAGTGCGCGTTAAAAAACCAACAAAATAAACACTATGAATTGGGAACAACTTCTTTCGGCCCAGCGTTTAAGCTCCAGCTCGCTTCCCGAAGACATCCGCAGTCAGTTTCAACGCGATTACGATCGCATCATCTTCTCGAGCCCATTCAGACGACTGCAAAACAAGACACAAGTTTTTCCCCTTCCAGGAAGTGTTTTTGTTCATAATCGCCTCACGCACAGCCTCGAAGTGGCCAGTGTAGGAAGGTCATTGGCCAATATTGTTTTGAAACAATTGTATCAAAGACAAGAGCTAAAAGACAATCAGCTTCTATTGGAACTGGGATCAATTGTTTCGGCTGCATGTTTGGCCCACGACTTAGGAAATCCGCCTTTTGGCCATTCGGGCGAACAAACGATCAGTCATTATTTCAGCCAAGGCAGCGGTTCGTCGCTAAAAAGCCAACTTAAGGAAGAAGAGTGGTCTGATTTGATAGCTTTTGAAGGTAATGCCAACGCTTTCAGAATTCTCACCCACCAGTTTGAAGGTCGGCGCAAAGGGGGTTTTGCACTTACGTATGCCACTCTTGCCGCCTTGGTGAAATACCCCTACCCTTCTTTTCCATCGCACGAAGACAAAAAGAAATATGGTTTCTTTTATTCCGAAATCAGTACTTTTGAGCGCATCGCGCAAACCTGCGGAATGCCTCTTCTCGATGCCGATAAGAAGATTTACGCCCGCCATCCACTTGTTTATCTCGTTGAAGCAGCAGACGACATCAGTTATCTCATCATGGATATTGAAGACGCGCACAAGCTCGGAATCTTGTCCACGCATCAAACCGAAGAACTGCTTATGGCCTTTTTTGATCCTGCTATCAACGCACAAACAGTGGCCAACAAAGAGCGTGCTTACAAAGAAGTATCCGACATCAACGAACGCATCGCCTTTCTCCGTGCCACCACCATCAACCTTTTGGTAAACGAGGCAAGTAAAGTTTTTATGTCTCATTATGACGACATTATGATTGGTCAATTTGCCTCATCGTTGGTAAAACAATTGCCCGGACATTACCAAATCGCGTTGAATGCTTGCCGAAGTTGGAGTGTAAAAAAAATCTATAATCACCCTTCCGTCATCAAAATCGAACTCACCGGTTTTAATGTAATTGGCACCTTGATGGATGAATTTGTACAAGCAGTGCTACAACCCCAAAAAAGCTACAACGAAAAGTTGCTTTCCTTGTTGCCACAACAATTTCGCAGCAAAAGCGATTCACTTTATGAGCAGCTACAATCAGTCGTTGACTTTGTTTCGGGCATGACTGACCTTTACGCCATGCAACTGTACAAAGATTTGCGCGGCATCAGTTAGCTGTCGTTTCAACCAAAACAACGTAAATGTGCAGTAAATGTGTAATATTGCATCAATAAATATGAATCATGGCAGAGCACCACTTTCAGCAAGACAAAGAAATTGCCGATTTTGAAACCCTTACACTTCAACAACCCCATGACAACGAGGGTGAGGTGGTCTGTACTGTGCTACGACTAAAAAAAGAAAAACGCCACCCGATAGCTGCGCTGCATGTTCATGGTTTTAACGATTATTGTTTTCATCAAGAAACGGCACAGCGTTTCGATGAAAAAGGCGTTGATTGGTATGGCATTGACTTAAGAAGATCGGGCCGATCCTATCGTTTGCACCAAAAGTTCAACGGCCTGAATGCTATGGAAGAGTATTTTGAAGACCTTCATGCAGCTTTAAAAGTCATTAAAGATGAGGGAGCTACTTATATTTTGTTGATGGGACATTCGTTGGGTGGACTAGTAGTCAGCCTGTTTGCCGCCGAAAATAGTGGAAAAGCTTTGTATGATGCCGTTTTTCTCAACAGCCCTTTTTACGAACAGAACAAAGATATCGTCACCAAAAAACTGCTCATTCCTCTCGTTTCAATGCTTGCTAAAATTTTCCCAAAGTTGCCGGTTCCGGGCGGTTTTTCAAAATTCTACGGGCCAAGTTTGCATGTGAACGACAAAGGTTAATGTGATTACAACCTGCAGTGGAAGCCTCATGTTTCGGCTATGGTTCACGCCAACTGGGTGAAAGCGGTATATCAAGCGCAGAAAAAGCTTAAACAAGGCCTACACATTCAGGAGCCGGTGCTCGTGATGTTTCCCTCAAAAAGTGTACGCGGGAACAAATGGAAAGATGATTTTCATTTTGGGGATGCCGTGGTGAATGTTGACGACATCGCAGGCCTTGTGCAACACATTCATGGTTCTGTTCAAATTATTGTTGTTGAAAATGCCAAGCACGATCTTTTCCTTTCCGTTCCTGAAGTTCGGCAAAAAGTGATTCAACTGCTTTTTGAGTGGATGACACCGCACAGCAACAAACTACTTCATAAGAAATAAACAGCAATAACCTCATTATCAGCTACATTATTATGAGAAAAAAACTTTTGCTTTTAATCTTTTTGGGTGCTATAATTGCCGGATGCGCTCGATCGGTTCAGCCGTTGGACAACAGGTCAAAAAAAACATCCTACCACCGCAACCCAAGTGTGGAGAAACATAAAAACCCTCTGCCAAAAAAGTTCCTGATTAAAGGCACAAAAAAGACCAATTTAGGACAAGAACACAAATAAGATTTTGGCACCACAATCGCCAAAAAAAGCAGTATAAGTTAAAAACCTATACTGCTTTTTTGTTGACCATAATTCAGATAATGATTATGCTTCATCCATAAATGGATACCTGAAATCGGTAGGAGGATTGAAATTTTCTTTGATGGTTCGGGGTGAAACCCAACGCAAAAGATTGAGGTAAGAACCTGATTTGTCATTGGTTCCAGAAGCTCTGGCACCGCCAAAAGGTTGCTGACCTACTACTGCTCCGGTAGGTTTATCATTGATATAAAAGTTTCCGGCAGCATTAACAAGAGCGACATTTGCTTCTTCGATGGCTGAGCGGTCAAGGGCCAAAACAGCACCAGTGAGGGCGTAAGGTGAAGTTGTGTCAACGAGTTTCAATGTTTCGGTATATTTTTCAGCATCATACACATACACAGTCAACACCGGACCAAATAACTCTTCGCACATGGTCACATATTTGGGATCGTTTGCCCTCAAAACGGTGGGCTGAATGAAGTAACCCTTTGATTTGTCATACGTTCCACCAAAAATCACTTCAACATCCTTGTCTTTCTTGGCATTGTCAATATAGCTTGCCAATTTATCGAAAGAGGCTTCGTCAATAACGGCGCCCATATAGTTTGTAAAGTCCTCGACAGGACCCACTTTGATGGTTTTCAAGTCGCGAAGCATCAGCTCTTTCACTTCGGGCCACAAGTTGTTGGGGATGTAAGCCCGCGAAGCGGCAGAACATTTTTGCCCTTGATACTCAAAAGCGCCTCTAATCATAGCGGTTGCAACAACTTTTGCATCAGCACTCTTGTGGGCAACGATAAAGTCTTTTCCGCCGGTTTCACCAACAATTTTTGGATAAGATTTGAGGTTGGCAATATTGTCGCTGATGTTTTTCCAAATCCTGATAAAGACATCGGTTGAGCCGGTGTAATGGATGCCCGCAAAATCGGGATGCTGTGCTGTAATTTTGCCTGCTACAGGACCTGGAACAAACACCAAGTTGATGACCCCGGCTGGAAGACCTGACTCTTCAAAGATGTCCATAATCACTTTTGCGGAATAGATTTGTGTGTTGGAAGCTTTCCAAACTACCACATT
>JADYZK010000112.1 GCA_020853175.1 Bacteroidales bacterium | reverse complement strand
TCCTACTTACTCCATACTTGGCAGCCAGCTTGCGGTAGCCAACTCCTTGTGTTAAATACTCCGTAATGCATTGTTGTTTGATGTCCATTTTAGTTGATTTTTAGTCAACCTATAGCAGGACGAGACAAACTGCTGATGAAGATAACAACAAAAAGCCGAATAGAATTCCGTCGGCTGGATATGAAGCAAAATAGAATTACCACTGATGAAGATAACTTGGGTCAGCCCGTATTTTGGCAAACCCCCTGTTGTACGCATACCCTTCTTTTTTGTCGTACTGTGTCAACCGAATGTTTCTTTTCTGCCCGAAATAAAAGACTGTTGCCTGTGCGTTGGGCAAGGCAGGTTGTTTGGGCAGGTTGGCTTTGTGTGTCGCCTCGTGTGCCTGCCCAAAGTACCTGACTTGCAGCGTTGGCTAATAGGAGAATGTCAACCCTGCACCAAAACCCATGTCGCTGTCATAATGTGTCCGCAAGGAAAAGTTGCGATTAAAAATATAATTCAGTCCAGCCATATACTCTTTGTCAGTATTAACCATGAAAGCAAAGCGAAGCCGTTTTGTTACGGGAATGTCTTCTCTCATTAATTGCAAACGAACTATACCATCAGTGAATATCTCTGTCTGAAAACGAACTAACATAGGCAAAGTATAGTTTACTCCCAAACTTAACACTGCCCTGTTGTCTTTTGTGTTGGTCTGTCCAAAGAGATTTTTTTCTTGTTCGTCAATTCCCATTTTTCTGTAACGCCAGTCAAATCCAACAAACGGCATAAGCCATTGCATTTTTCCTAAGTACCTTCCAATATGTGTTTCTGTTTCATATCCGTGCATGTTGTGATAACCCAAACGCCATTCGCTGCCAATGCTCCAACGGGTATTTTGCAACATCATTTCTCCGTCATTACCATTTGTTGCAAAATCATTTTGAAACATGAAGTGCATTTTTCTGTCGTCTGCAAATAATTTGCGTTGTGCCAGTTTAGGATTTGGTATTAAAGGATTGGCTGCTTGATTTTCGTAAGTAAAAACTCTGCCCATACCACTCATCATGTGATATAAAATATGGCAATGAAAAAACCAATCACCTTCTACATTGGCGTTAAATTCTAAAGTGTCGGTTTCCATTGGCATAATGTCCACAATATTTTTAAGTGGTGCATTGTCGCCCTGCCCGTTTAACAAACGAAAGTCGTGTCCGTGCAAGTGCATGGGGTGCCGCATCATTGAATTATTATAAATAACGATACGAATATTTTCACCTTTTTTAATTAAAATTTTATCTGCTTCGCTTACTACCTTGTTGTCTAAACTCCAAACATAGCGGTTCATATTTCCTGTAAGTGTAAATTTTAATTCCTTTACTGGTGCATCTTTTGGAAGGGCTGTATTGATTGGAGATTTAAGCATAGCATAATTCAGCGTAACAATATCTGCCAAAGCATTGGCATTATAGCGGTTTGGGTCTTTGTCATCTTGCTTTGGTTTAGCATCTCCAGTAATTTCAGGATACATTACTACATTCATATCCATTTGATTCAGGCTCATGTTCATACCCATATCATCCAAATCGCCATTCATTTTCATCATGTCGTTCATCATCTTCATCCCTTCAAAATATTTCAGTCTTGGTTGCGGTGAAACCAATTGTTTAATGCCATTGCCGATATAATAAGATGCTGAATTTGTACGGTCTTCGGTTGTTGCTAAAAATTCAAAGGCTGTATTTTCTGCTGGGATTGTTACCACCACATCGTAAGTTTCAGAAACGGCAATAATCAACCTGTCCACTTCAACAGGTTCTACATCGTTGCCATCATTAGCAACAACAGTAATTTTTCCACCAGCATAAGTAAGCCAGAAGTATGATGATGCTCCACCATTTGAAATACGAAGCCTGACTTTATCACCGCCTTTCAATTGCTTCCCTTCAATTCTTGTAAGGTCTGTACTGGGTTTACCATTCATTAAAATTTTATCGTAGTACACATCGCTTACATCCATTGCCAACATTCGTTTCCATTCATTTTTTAGTTTGGTTTTAAAATGCCCTGCTTTAATGGCTTCTCCATAACTCTGAACTGCATTTTTTTTCAATGCCGGGTAATCGTTTGCATTGTGCAACATTCTATGAATGTTCTCAGGTTTTATGTTTGTCCATTCGCTTAACACTATGGGAACGGTTGCCAAATCATCAATGCCTTTTCTAAAAGTTGGGTCATTTGTTTTTTTAAGCATTACAAAATTTCCATACATGCCTATTTGTTCTTGCAAACCTGAATGGCTATGATACCAGTGTGTACCGTTTTGAATAATTGGAAACCTGTAAATATGTGTAGTATGAGGCTTGATGGGCATTTGTGTCAGGTTAGGTACACCATCTTCTTTGTTAGGCAAAAACAAGCCGTGCCAGTGCAAAGATGTTTCTTCATTCATTTCATTATGTACATAAATTTCTGCTGTATCGCCTTCGGTAAATGTAAGTGTGGGCATAGGAATTTGCCCGTTTACTGCGATTGCTCTTTTTGCTTTTCCTGTAAAATTTACAATAGTGTCTTTTACATACAAGTCGTACCGAACTATTTTTTGAGCAAATAAATTTGATATGAGTAATGTAAAAAGTATTGCTAACGACAACACTTTTTTACAAAGAGTTTTTTGTATAGCCATTTCAAAAATTTCATTTGTGTGAGATTAAATAGGGCATGACTGTTTTTTGCAATCATGCCCTTTGTTATTATTGCTTAATAGTTTCAACTGTTTTGCCGCAACTAAGCATTTGAGAACCGTAGTAAGGATTCTTTACTCCGCTTTCTTTACTTAACCAGTTTGCTCCTTTGCCATCGTTTGCCATTGGGCAAAACTGGTAATAAACAGTTTCCGCTGGTTTTACGACTTTAATTAACTCATACATATTTTTTGAAAGGCTCATAAAATGGTCTCTCTGGTGTGATATGTCCTTTGTTCCGTTTATATGTTCTGCATCTTCTTTCAGGTCGTTTAACACTTTCATCCAAACGGTGTGAACATTCATTGGCAACTTGTCCATTTTTACTGCATTGATAGCAGTTTCCAAATCTTTAGCTTTTGCTGATGCTGTATTGCCATCTGTTTTTACCAACGCATCTTTCAAAGCAAAGTAAGTGTCAAAAACTACCGTCAACTGGTTTGTTTCCTGTGAGGTATTGTTCATGCCGTCATACTGGTGGCTGCCATGATTTTGCATAGGCTTTGTTGTGTCCTTTGCTGGTTGTGTTACAATCGCCACTTGCTTTTTTTCTCTGTCGTATTTGCAGCAGCCTGGTAATTTATCGTAAGCTGCATCAGGTGCAAGAAAACTTTGATTGTCATAACCTGCAAGGGCTATGTTTTTTAAAACTGCATCCAAAGTTGTTTTCTTACTGTCGTAAGTGATAGATGCCATCTTGGTTTCTTCGTTCCAGTCGGCTTTTGAAATTTTCTTTTTGTTGGCGGCTTTTTCTATAGTGGTTTCACACATTCCGCAATTGCCATAAACTTTTACGGTTTCAGTTTTGGCATTATTTATTTGAGATTGGCAAGCTGTGGTTGATAATAAAACAACTGCTGCCAGTAATATTATTGATTTCATTTCTTTTGAGTTTTAATTATTGATTTATGAGATGCACATTGAGCCGATGCACTTTTATAGTGTCGGCATACAAAAACTAACAGTAAATCAAATCAGAAAAACGCAATGAAGAATGTAAAGCCTTTCTCTTGGGATTTTAGGCGGAGCATTAGATACAGGAAAAGCCAGTGATGTTGGTGTTACTTTAAAGCTAAAGTCCGCAACGGGAGTAATTAATGCAGGAACATCTAAAAACTGAATGTATTGTGCTGTTGCACTTTTTTGATGTTCGGTTTTAAGTTTTACTTGTTTGTGTTCGTCTTTGCAGCAACCTCCTTTCTTTTCCTTCATGCCACATTTGCCACATTCCTTTTCTTTTTCACCATGCCACAAACTCCAACCAACAAACTCGTTCATGCAATAGTGCATATGAATAGTTGCCCCCATGGTTGCAGAACCATAGATTAAGAGAAGCAATATGACAACTATTTTTTTCACCGTAGCAAAGATAGGTTTTTAAAATGTACTGGTTTATAGCATGGTTATCAGCATTATTCCACTCATGGCAATCATTAAGGCATCTTCAATAATTGTTACCGTACTCATTGGCAGATTAAATACTGCACCCAAACAGGCACATTGTATTTTTCTTTTGTTTAATACACTCTGTAAAACCCCAATTATACTGATTGTCATTACAACAAACGTAACAATATTCGTAGCGAAAGGTTGAAAGTTGGTAGCATACGCAATACCCAATCCCAATTCTATAAAGGCATAAATAAAACCCCATGCTTTTATTTTCTTTGCTACAATATCATACATGCTGTAGCTTTCAGCAAAACCTTTCAGGTCAAGCATTTTAAAGAAGGAAAAAGTAAGAAAGAAACCTGCCATAAAAATATTCATGGCTTGCATCCAATGAAATGTACTGTGTTGTATTCCTGCAATAATTGAAATGGTGGTTATGTAGGCAAAAATTATTAGGATTGGTTTGTATGTAGCAAACCAGCTTTTTGCTTGTTGCGCTGTTTCATTGTGTTCTGCGGCTGTAATGGAATATTTTTTATCCAACGCATTTTGAAATGTGGAAAGAGCAATATGCTTTTCCATTGTAATGGTTGCTGATTGTTTTTCTTTTGAAACTTCCACTTCGGTAACATTAGGCAACATCAATAAACTGCTTTTTACTTTTGCTTCGCAACTGCTGCAAGTCATGCCTGTAACTTTATAAGTATGTGTCATTGTTAATTTGTTTGACACAAAGGTAATTTGAGTGTTTGGGGTAGCTGTTGTGGAATTTTGTATTAGAGTTGTAAGATTTACAGTTCTTCTATGTTTTTACGTTTGTGTTCTTTCAACGATTTAAAATGACTTGGTGTAAAACCTGTTATTTTTTTAAACTGGTTTGATAAATAAGCAACACTACTGTAGCCCAATTGGTCTGCAATTTCAGATAAACTTAGTTCGTCATAAACTATCAATTCTTTTACTCTTTCTATGCGTTGGGCAATGAAATATTTTTCAATGGTTGTTCCTTCTACTTCTGAAAACAAGTTGCTTAAATAGTTATAGTCTTGGTGTATTTGTGAAGTGATGAACTCTGAAAGGTTTGTCTTTAAGTTATGGTCTGAATGGTGTACCAATGTTACAATGGCAGTTTTTATTTTTTCAATTGTCTGGCTTTTTTTGTTGTCAATGAGTTCAAAGCCTAATGATTTTAAAGATGTGTCCAACTGTGATAATTGGTCTTTTGATAAGTCGCCTTCAATTTCTACTTCGCCCAAATTGACAGATAAGGGGCGGAGCCCCTTACTTTCCAATTGGGCTTTTACTACCATTTTGCATCTGCTGCAAACCATGTTCTTTATGTATAGTTTCATATTGTCTGTCCACCATGTGGTGGTTGCAAATTTATTAAAAGCCAGCGGTAATCTGTCGCACTAAAGACTGGTTGCCGTGTGTTGGCAATTGCAGCTCTTTTGCAAGGTTGGCTTTGTGTCGGGGTTTTGTGTACCTTGCAAATGTGCTGCAATGTGCGGTCGCCCATGAGAGACTTTGAATTAAGTATTCTGTCGCTTGAAGGTGAATGGGATGCCGTTTTAGGGTTGCGTACAACGGCCGAGGCTTTACGCAGGGTGGGGAAGGATTGTTCCCGCTGCTGGCTTGGCCACTAAAGACGCGATTAGCTAAAGCCAAATTACTGAAGTTGATTTGAAACTCCAAAGCTGATGTGCCATTG
>JADYZK010000111.1 GCA_020853175.1 Bacteroidales bacterium | reverse complement strand
CTGCATAAGGCAGAAGCCATTCCTTATTTTCTTGAAAAAACAATTGATATTCAGTTGTTTGCGATAAAGAAGACCAGTTTTGATCGAAAATAAGTTTAAAATAGCGGGCTTTGGCTTTGGTTACTTCCACATAATCAACGTGGGGTAAAGCATTAAGCTCTTTTTGAAGCCAAGAGAACTCCTTCATCAGTTTTTTGTCGTTCAGCTCACCCAAATCGGGCAAGTGAAGGTACATGGGATGCAAAGCCATCACTGTTATAGACTTATACGGATAAGAATCGAGCCATGAATGGGTTGCAACAGTTTCGTTGATGGGTAGAATTTGAATCATACGAAGGCCTGTTTTGGCGCACCAGTCCACCATTTTTTTCAAATCGTTGAACTCACCCACACCAAAACTCTCGTCGGTTCGCAAGGAAAAAACGGGCATGGCCACTCCTGCCCCTTTCCAGTTTCCAACAGGGTAAAGAAAATCTTCATCGTTAACAAGCAACAAAGCATTCTCGGTATTTGATTCAGATTTATAAAGTTGACGGTTTTCACCCTCTTCCCAAGTCATAATTTTGCGATCGGTCAAGCGAACAATGACATACTTATATATTAAGGTGTCAAAAGTTGGTAGATTGTCTATTTCAAGTTCCCAAAGCGGATAGTTTTTATTAGACATCAGCTGAGGTTTCGACCAAATGCCCAAAGCAGTATTGTTTCCAATCATCGCCATTCCATAGCCCACACCTACCCTTGGAGCCAAAAGAGAAAATCTTATTTTGTTTTCTGAAAGTGGTTCAAGTTCTTGAGTATAAATCTTTTTAGGTTTCATAATCACCTCTGTGAAAACCTTGGTGAGCATCACTCTTTCGGGATCAATCAAAGGATGAAAACGATCTCTAACTGTAAAAAGGTCGTACATAGAACTAAGAATCGAGTGGTTATTGCCCCCCTCCCAAGTAATAAATCCATTGGCGTCTCGCACAACATATTTGTACTCAATGAGCGTAGCCTGAGGCACTTCCACCTCCGCCAACCATTCGTTGTTGCCCATGTATTCCATAGGAACTCCAAAATTCAAATCCCAGTTTCCAAGCTCTGCTGCTGAGCCTACAACAAAAGCAGATTGTCCCCAACTGCTATGATAGAGGAGGTTAAATATCAGTTTCATGTTCTTAAATTTTGGGTGTGTTGAAATCAAATGTAAATTTCGTGTTTTTAGCTTCTCATTGCAAACAAAAACACGTTTTTTATTGAAATAAAAATCCAAACGTTTGCGGCCGATGATTAAACAAGAAAAAAGATACCCGATTAAACGCCTAAGATTTATCATCCGATTTCACAACAATAGGCCAAATGAGTATCAAGTTTCTCTAAAATTCACTCCTTTGTACCCATTTTCAGCTTTTCTTCTGGCGTCCAAAATTAGCTTGGCAAAGAAATTCTTACTCTTGACTTAAAAGGATTGGCAAAAGCGTTTTAAAAATAATGATTTGCTAAACCGTTTTAGTGAATTCTTTATATTTGCCATCAAGACAGAAGCTATGACAAAAAAAACTTCACTTGCAGATGTGGCGAAAAGTTTAAATGTTTCTAAAACTTTGGTGTCACTCGTCATCAACAACAAGGCCGATGAACATGGTATTAGTGCCGAAACTCAGCAGCGGGTGCGGGCACGCATCAAAGAATTAAATTTTCAACCCAACGTTTTGGCCCAAGGTTTTAGGACCGGAAAAACAAAAACCATTGGGTTGATAGTGAGCGACATTTCCAATATTTTTTATGCTCGAATAGCAAGAAAACTTGAAGATTACGCATACAATCGAGGTTATAGCGTGGTGATTTGCAGCTCAGATGAAGATCAAAAAAAAGAGGAGGAACAAATACGGCTGTTGCTCAATCGAAAAGTAGATGGACTTATTATTTCTTCATCTCAAGATAACGCCTTATTCTTTAACACTTTAAGCGACTCTGGATTTCCTCACGTCCTCATTGATCGGAACTTTGATGATTTGCGCTCCCCCAATGTTTCTGTTGATAATTTTGGTGGAGCCCGAATGGCAGCTCAACATCTCTTATCGCAAGGTTTGAAAAATTTTGGAGTCATTTCCATCAGTCCGGAGCATATTTCAACCATCAATGACCGACTCAATGGCTTTTTATCTGTTTTGAATGCGGCAGGCATTGAGATGCGGGAGGAGTGGAACATCACAGCGCCTTTCAACAAGATTGAAACTACAATCAACGAAAAAATCATGCAGTTGCACCAATCGCGGCAGCTACCCGAAGCCTTTTTCACGCTAAATAACAACCTCACCTCCACTTGCTTGAAATATTTACGCAAGCTTTCCATTCAAGTGCCTGATGACATTGCTTTGATTGGATTTGATGATTTAAAATATTTTGAGTTTACGCAACCTTCTATTTCGGCCATCGAGCAGCCCGTTGATCGCATTTGCGAACACGCTTTCGACCTCCTTTATCGCCAAATATTGAAAGAAGAAATTCCACAAAACGAGAAGAAAGTTTGTTTGCCGGTGGATATCATCATCAGAGAATCATCGGTAAAAAAGATGTAGCTTGAAAATCATATAAATGGGTTATACGAATTTTTCAAGAATTAAAATGTGATCTTTTCAGAAAGAAAAGTTCAGAATATATATTGCTAACTATGAATGATTTATACCATCATTTTGCAGAAAAAACACAAGTGAAAATCTGGTTTTTGGCTTTAAAAACAATGTATTTTCTGTTGGCCTT
>JADYZK010000110.1 GCA_020853175.1 Bacteroidales bacterium | reverse complement strand
TTGGACGACTTGAGCGAATGAAGCGACTTTAGCGAACGATGCGACTTTAGCGAAAGGGTGATTGGGCGATCAGGACAACTTTGCGAATTTCAATTGTTGTCTTCCTTAAATCAGATTCAAAATCGGGTCTTTTTTGGCTTTTTGATCGGTGTTGTGAAAAATGATCGCAATAAGACTTAGAAAGGACTTAGAAAGGCTTTGGTATGGACTTAGGAGAAGGGGAGATTTGGACGACTTTAGCGAATGAAGCGACTTTAGCGAACGATGCGACTTTAGCGAAAGGGTGATTGGGCGATCATGGCGACTTTGCGAATTTCAATTTTTGTCTTCCTTAAATAAGATCCAAAATCGGGTCTTTTTTGGCTTTTTGATCGGGGTTGTGAAAAATGATCGCAATAAGACTTAGAAAGGACTTAGAAAGGCGTTGGTATGGACTTAGAAGAAGGGGAGATTTGGACGACTTGAGCAAACGAAGCGACTTGAGCGAATAGGCGACTGTGGGACTGAGGGACTAGCGACTTTAGCGAACGAAGCGACTTTAGCGAAAGGGCGACTGAGCAAGCCAGTTTGAGTGCTGAAACAGATGAAACCTATCATTGTGAAGTGACTGTGCCTGAGTTTTTTAACCGGACTTACCAAAAAATTATTGATGGTTTTCAGTTGACTTTTATCCATGTTGTTCATATCTTTAGACCCTCAAAAGACCAGCTTATGAAAACAAGCCGCTTTTTTAATTCTTTTCTACCCGCAATCGTTCAGCTGAGCGTTTTAGAACTTACACGCATGATAAGCTTGTTGTTCGATCCTCAAAAAGGTGGTTTTATCCCCCCCCAGCAGTGGCAAGTTGGTTCAGCCCGGGCAGAAGGCTTTATTATAGGTTTTTGTCATGAGCTTTACTGCACGCCTTTATTTGATAACCAATTTGTGCCCTATTGCACAACAAAGTATATTTTTTGGCTGGGGAAGAATAAGTTCGATCGAGGTTGCCGCTTCGCATGAGACTGATGCGAAGAGGCCTATGAAAAATTTATTAAAAGAAAGAATTTAAAATTTAATATTAAATCACAATGAAAAATATATTAGCAATTATTGCTGTTTTGTTTGTAATGGCTGCGATACCTAAAGTGATTGATGCAGCTGAACAACCCTGTGTTTGGAAATGGTTCTGTGGTCATAGATGTTTGGTCTGCGATGCCTATGACTATGTCATCTGGGATGAAATTTATTGCCCTCCAATTGAGGATTAAAAATAGTTTTATTACTTCTGCACTGATCTTTTCAGTGCAGAAGTAATCTACCTCACAGCAAAACGAATCCTATTATTTAGAAGTACTATTCAACATTTAAGTATAACCGAAGTTTTTTAAATATTACAATGTCATTATGCAAAAACATATTACAATTAAAATAGTAACAGTAGTTTATTTTGTACTAATAATTTCATTTCACTCGTTTGCCCAGTTTTTTGATATACCGACTACGGTATTGGATAGAGCAAATCTTAAAATAACTTATGCAATGGCCTGGAAACAAGACACTAACAATTTAGAATATACAAGACGAGAGGAGATGATTTTGCTGGTAGGAAAAAAAATCAGCATGTTCCAAAGCAAAAATTTTTATCAATTTTGTTCCATCGGGCGAAAGGCTGAGCAGGAAGGGAGATTGGATGGGTTTTTAAATGGACCCGAGATAGGAAATTTCAAAACCCGTTATACCTATGCGATTTATAAAAATTATCCGGCGGGCAGTTACACCTATACCGACAAAATGATGCCCGGATTTTTTAAATATGATGAACCCTTTGATGTTATTAATTGGAAATTAAGTAATCAAGTAGATACGATTGGAGCTTATGTGGCACATTGCGCTTTCGCTGACTATGGAGGCAGACACTGGGTGGCTTGGTACACCACCGACATCCCTTTGAATGATGGGCCTTATAAATTCCGCGGCTTGCCGGGCTTAATCATCAGGTTATATGATGACCAAAAGCATTATTCGTTTGACATGGTTAAAATGGAGCGTTTCGATGAGAGCACACCGATTGAATTGCCTGATAGGGGTTGGGTTCACACAACACGAAGTAATTTCTTGAGGGCCGAAGAAAATTTCAGGCTGGATATTATTGGCAGGGCCAAATCGGCGGGTGCTTCAAGCGAAACCCAGCAAGCTGCTGTTAGAAATATGATGAAAAAGAACAATCCCATCGAGTTTTAAAATCGGAATTGTATGGCAAAATGGAAGCTTTTTTTTGGGATATTGATTTTGTTTACAATTCATCTGCCGTCGTTTTCTCAGATCGTCATATCGGGCAGAATAACAGATTCTACCCACCAACCGGTACAGGATATCAACGTTTTGATTTACCAAAAACACAGCGGAATTATAAAGGCTTTTTCTATTTCAGATGCCAATGGCAGGTATTCCATTTCGGTTGATTTGAGCAGCGACAGCCTCGATTTGCTGCTCAGTTCAATTCACTATGAGCGCATTAAATTGACAATACCCAACCAGAGCCGGCAACTTGATTTTGTGTTAAAGCATGATACCAAATTATTGGAAACCATCACCGTGAAGGCAAAACCTATTGATCAAAGAGGCGATACGTTAAGCTATTTGGTTGAACTGTTCAAGGGACGCGAAGACCAAACAATAGAAGATGTTTTAAAGAAGCTGCCCGGCATTGAAGTTGAAGAAAGTGGAAAAATACTTTATCAGGGTTTGCCTATCAACAAGTTTTACGTTGAAGGACTTGACCTGGCCGATGGCCGTTATGCGGTAATCAGCAGCAATTTGCCTCACGAGGCCATTTCAACTGTGGAAGTGTTTGAAAAACATCAGCCGGTGCGCATACTCGAAGATGTTGTTTATTCGCCTCAAGCGGCACTCAACCTCAGATTGAAAAAGAAAGTGGCTTATACCGGAAGCGGTAAAGTGGGTTCCGGAATAGAACCCCTATTATGGGACATCAACTTTACGCCTATGCTGCTTACTACCGGATTGCAGTTCTTGGCCTCGTATCAAACCAACAATACCGGAGATGATGTGTCGAAACAGCTTCAGCAATTGATTCAAGATGATCGGGCCGTGTTTCCTTTGCGTCCTTCTGAAACGATTCAATTGTTTGATGGTTCTGACAATGCACAATATGGCGCAATAGACCCGAAAAGAACCCTCAACAACCAAATTCACTTGGCGAATTTAAACATACTGGTGCCTTTAAAGAAAGATTTACAATGGCGTGCAAACATCTATTTTGTAGATGATATCCGTAAAAACCAAAGCTTAAAGGAACACACTTTTTATCTGCCCGATGACACAATAAACCTAAAAGAAAATTCTTACAGCAAACAAAACCATCGTTATTTGGAGGGCAGCTTTGATTTGAACCGAAATACCGCCCGAAACTATTTACGAAATAAAACCCGATTCACACTGCATCAAGAGGCTCTTCATGACAGGATTTCCAATGCCAACGATACGGTAAACCAGTTTACCTCCATTCCTTTCAACAGTTTTTCGAATGCTTTGAATTCGATTTTTAAAGCAAGGAAAACGCTGATCGAAGTTCAGTCACTTTTACAATACGACAAAGGGCCACAGGAATTGTTAGTGAGTCCCGGTCGGTTTGAAACTTTGATAAATGATGGCATTCCTTATGCGATAGCATTACAAACCGCTACACTTGAACGCTTTTTTGCTGACCACTATTTAGGGAGCACTTTTCGCCGGAAAAGATGGGATTTGTCATTACGAGCGGGATTTTCGATGCGCATACAGTCGCTTCGGACAAACTTGAGCAGAGGTGATGATCTGTCATTAACTGAGGCTGGAGCTTCATTTAAAAACCATTTTGAAGTTAGGCAATATCAAATCTATTTGATTCCGGCTTTGCAATACAAACACAAAGGATTCCGGTTTTCTCTGGATTGGCCTTTTAACAGGCAACAGCTTCAGTTAACCGAAATGGTCAACACCCCATCCCAAACATCTATCAAGCTTCTTCAAGCCCCTAAATTCAGTTTAAATTATTCTTTTAGCGGCTTTTGGGAGGTGAGCGCCTCGTGGTATTATCTTGAACGAATGAGCGATCCTGACTATTTTTACGCCTCATATATCTTGAAAAACTATCGTGAAATCATCAAAACTGATGTTTTCATGCAACATTCCAACCAACATCTGGCGTCTGCTTCCATTTCTTACCGCGATGCCATCACCGCCTTTTTCAACAGCTTTTCGTATTTTTTTTCCCAACGTCAAATGGATATAACCTACGAAACACAGCTTCAAAATGATGGTTCGTTTGTTGTTGCAGCGCGGCAAATGCCCAATACTACTTTTACCCACCATCTGCAGTTGAGGTCAAGCAAATATGTTCATGCTTTAAAATCGTCGTTCAGCTTCAACACATCATTTATGAAGCACCAAGGTAAAACGCTGGCAAATAACGAACTATTTGATGCAGCCACCATGCAATATAGCTTGAGTCCGGAAATCTATTATCAAACAACAGCATGGCTCAATTTCAATTATAAAATGCAACTCAATGTCATGCGGTCAACCATTAATGGTGATTTGCGTAACCAAACCCGGATAAACAAGCATTTTTTTTCAGTTAACGTGTTCCCGAAAAACAATCAAATGTTGAATTTGAATCTGGAGTATTTCAAGTACCGTCAAAACGGGTATAATTTTGTAGATCTGATGTACCGCTATAAGCTTCCGAAATCCCGTTTCAATATCGAAGTCCGCTGGAATAATATCATGAACAGCGATGTTTTCATTGAAAATTATGGCTATCAGTTTACGGTAGTATCACATTCGCAATCCTTACGGCCATCACAATTTCTTCTTAGTTTGAAGTTTACATTTTAGTATCTTGTGCAAAAGAGACAATTTAAACGTGTTGATCCTTTTGCTCAATACGTTATCGTCCGTACCCACCCCACCAACTCCATCTTTTCGGCCTAAACTTCATGATCTATTTTTGCAAGAAAAAAGAATATGAAGCGAGAAGAGAAGACCAAAGAGATGTTTTCAAAAGTAGAAGCATGGAAACAGAGTGGCATGACAATTTTAGCATACGCGCAAATACAGGGGTTGAGTGTCTCAAGTCTTAAATATTGGATATACAAACAGCGCAAAGACCTAGGGAAAGACCAAGCTGAGTTTGTAGAGATCTTCCCATCTGCCAAGTCTAATCCAAACCCGACGCAACCTCAACGGCTCGCTGTTGGACAACAACAGGGTGAGGTCGTTTTGAGTTTTGCCAACGGACTAACCATCACAATTAACCTTTAGCATGTTTGGATTTAGCAGCAAGCTCCGCTATTTTCTGTGTTGTCGGCCCGTTGATATGCGCAACGGCTTTGACGGACTGGCAGGAATTGTGCGCAATTATTTGGCAAAAGACCCCATTTCGGGCGATGTTTTTGTATTTTTAAACAAGCTTCGCACCCACATTAAGCTGTTGTATTGGGATGGCGACGGCTTTGTTTTGTATTACAAGCGATTGGAAAAAGGCAGATATAAGACACATAGAGCCGTTTGTGACTTAAGTCATGAACTCAAAAGAGAGGAGCTAATGATGCTTCTCGAAGGACTTTCGTTCGACAAAATGAAAAAAAGTAAGCGGTTTAAAATAGATCAAAAAACAGCATAAAAAATATCTAAAACCCTTGCTATTACAGTGTTTATGTGTATATTTGATGCATGAATAAGCAGCAAAAAATAGCACATTTAGATCCTCACACCCTTGCTCAAAGGGTGGCTGTTTTGGAAGCTGCCATTGTTCAAAAAGACGTTGCTATTGCTCAAAAAGAAGAGCTGATACAAGAGAAAGAATCAGCCATTATTCAAAATGAGCTTTTACTTGAAGAGAAAAGATCAGCTATCTTAGCCCTTACTGCCGAGCTCGAAGCGGAGAAATTCAAATACGCCCAACTCCAACGCATGATCTTTGGGTCCAAGCGCGAGCGTTTTGAATCGGCTTTTAATGCCCAACAACTACAGTTGGAGTTTGAACCCAAAACCATCGAGATCGAGCAAGCTGTTGAAGCAGAACGCGAATCAATCAGGATTGCCTACGAGCGTAAGAAAGTCAGAAAGCCTCATCCGGGACGTCTGCCTCTGCCTTCGCACCTACCTGTTGTTGAGATCGTTATTGAACCCCAAGAAGATACCACCGGTATGATTTTTATTGGAAATCAAATTACCGAAGAGCTGGATTTTACTCCCGCCACATTACATGTTAACCATTATATCCGTCCTACTTACATCAGTCCCGAAGATGAGCAAGGAAACCAACATCAGGTAATAGCCCCACTCAACAGACCCATCAACAAATGTATAGCCAGTCCTGCACTTTTATCAGCCATTTATGTTGATAAGTTTGTTTATCATCTGCCTTATTACCGTTTTCTACAACGCTTAAGCCAAAATGGGGTTTCTATTCCAAAAAGCACTTTTGAATCATGGGTCAAACTGGGAGCCGAATTAATAAAGCCGCTTTATCAAGTGCATCGTTTGTATGTCTTTAGCCAGATTTATCAGCAGATTGACGAGTCGCCCATCAAAGTTCAGGAATCGGAAAAGCCGGGGGCCTTGCACCAAGGATATATGTGGGTGAGGTATGGCCCGTTAACAAAAACAGTTCTGTTTGAATACCATCACGGTCGCTCTGCAGAAAAGCCTTTACGTGATTTATCGGGCTTCAAGGGTTATATCCAAACGGATGGCTATGCCGGCTACACATATCTTGCACAAACCCAGGGCATCACCCATCTTTCATGCTGGGTTCATGCACGCCGTTACTTTGATAAGGCACTTGCTAATGATCGGG
>JADYZK010000109.1 GCA_020853175.1 Bacteroidales bacterium | reverse complement strand
CGACCAAGAAGCCACTTACCACTATTACAAATCGAAATTTTGGGACAATTTTGATCTTGCCGACGAACGATTGCTTCTTACGCCCATCTTGCCCATGAAGCTCAAAACCTATTTCGAGAAGCTTGTGCTGCCCGATGCCGATTCCATTATCAATGAAGTGGACAAGCTGATGACAAAAGCTTCAAGCAGCGAAAAAATGACTGAGTACCTTATTTGGCACTTCGTGGCCGACTACCAAACTCCCAAAATTATGGGACTCGATAAAGTGTTTGTGCACCTTGTAGATCACTATTTTGTGACCAAAAAAATAAAAAACACCACTCCTTCTGTTGAAGAACAACTGATGGAAAGAGCCAACAAAATGCGCAACAGCTTGCTCGGAATGAAAGCACCCGAAATGTGGTTGGTGGATACCACTGATAATTTTAGGTCGTTTCGTGAGATTGACAAACCCTTCACCGTCCTTATTTTCTGGGACCAAACCTGTGGTCATTGCAAAAAAGAAATGGAAACCCTTTACGAGCTTTACAAAACCGGAGCTTATGATTTTGGCGTGTATGCCATCAACTCAACCAACGATTTTGATGGTTGGAAAAAGTACATCCGTGAAAAAAAATATCCATGGCTTCACGTGAATGGCACAAAAAGCATGACTACCGATTACCACGACCTTTATGATATTTACAGCGTTCCTGTAATCTATCTGCTTGACAAAAATAAAACAATCATCGGTAAACGAATCGCGGCAGAGCATCTCAGCAAATTGATAGACAATTACCTGCTTACACAATCAAAAGAATAAAAAATAATAATACTGTTATCAATCAAATTTCAAGCATACCCAAAATCTTCTAACTGAAAACATTTCAGTGCATTAGACCAAATTAAAACGATGACTTTTAAAGTACGTCCTTGCCTTTTTGCCATTATAGCGCTGATACTGCTTTTCGGTAGATCTGTCAGTGCTCAAAGCATTGTGCACAGGATGTATCTTTTTAATCCCGGTTTAATTGTAACTGTGAGCTCTGGTCCAACGGTTACATTCACCGACATCAAAAAAAACTCCGTCTTTCCTTCCATCAGTCCCGAAAATGAATTGGGTACATCCTATCAGCTTACTTTGAGCTGGGATGTGTTTCAGTTTCTTCGTGCAGGAGGTCAACTTGCCGTTGCAAATATGAAAGGAGTTAAACCAAATGGAAACCTCAAGTTTCAAGCACAAACCATTGAAGGAAATTTTAGTATCAACATCAATCCATTGCTCCTTTTTATCCCTTATCGAACCGACCAACTTTGGGCTCCGTATATTATTCTTGGTATTGGCCTGAGTTACTACAACTCCGACTTAATGAGTATTGCCGAGAACAGAACTGTTGCATCGAGGGGGTATGGCAGCGGCAGTGGTTTTTTGGGAAGGGTAATAGAAGGGGTTGCCCTCGGAGGACTTGGAGTGAGTTATAAAATAAACGAGAACTGGTCTGTAAGGTTTGAAACAGCCAACCGCTGGATGAATTCTGATAAATTCGATTCTTTTGAAAGCTTAAATCGCTCACCCTACGACTTTTATAACCTCACCACATTTGGCGTTTCTTATAAAATATTCAAACCCAGTACCTATCCAATGGTGAGAGAGTAAAACAAAATTGGAAATTTATCAAAAAGTTTAACTAAATAGTTTTAACAAAAAATGAGAGCCAAAGCTCTCATCTTGTGGGCATTACTGGACTCGAACCAGTGACTTCCACCCTGTCAAGGTGACACTCTAAACCAACTGAGTTAAATGCCCTTGTCCACTTTTTTGAAGTGTTGCGGACTGCAAAAATAACAAACACTTCCCACGTCCACAACATTCCATTTCAGCAAATTGATTAATTTTGACTAAAATTTTAAAATGCTTTCAACAAGATGAAAAAAAATCTACCTAACTCATTAGTAGTGATGTTGTTACTTCTAGTAACCTTTAAAACCTACGGACAGCAGCAAATCAGTTTACAGGACATTTGGTCAAAAAGAACATTCAGCCCGGAAATGGTGTTTGGCGTAAATCCGCTTTCCGATGGAAAAACCTATGCCATTCTTGATGATGATGCCCTGAATGTGTATGATTTTACAAGTGGTGAATTGGTTAAAACATGGGTTGACCTCAAAAATCTAATCCCTGAAGGCGCCACTGAACCCATCAAATTTTATTCGTATGAGCTAAGTCCTGACGAGCAAAAGATGCTCATCCCCACCGATATTGAAGCCATTTACCGCCATTCGTCAAAGGCCACATTTTTTGTTTATGACTTTCAAAAAAAGACCCTCACCCCGCTTTCCGATGGTGGAAAGCAGCAATTGGCCTCCTTTTCGCCCGATGGCATGAAAGTAGCTTTTGCGCGTGACAACAACCTTTTCATCAAAAACCTTCTCGATGCCACAGAAACCCAAATCACCTTCGATGGCGAAACCAACAACATCATCAATGGAACCACCGACTGGGTTTATGAAGAGGAATTCAGTTTTACCAAAGCTTTCTTTTGGTCGCCTAACAGTCAGCACATTGCCTACATCCGTTTCGACGAGTCGGATGTTAAAGAGTTTCAGATGACTTTTTACGGCAGCCTCTATCCCGAAAACTACAAATATAAATACCCCAAAGCAGGCGAAAACAATTCCCTTGTAAGTGTTCAAGTGTATGCTCTTGCTGACAATAAAACCACAACCGTTGATCTTGGTGAAAATACCGACATTTACATTCCACGCATTCAATGGACGCTAAACCCCGAAATTCTTTCCATTCAACGACTGAATCGCCACCAAAACCACTTTGAAATCCTTCTAGCTTCAGCAACTACCGGAACAACAACAACAGCTTATCAAGAGAAAAGCGAGTATTATGTTGACATTACCGATAACCTCTATTTCTTGCCCGATGCCAAGCATTACATCCTGACCAGCGAAAAAGACGGCTTCAACCATATTTATCTGCATCAGCTCGACAACAACTCTTCGGTTCAGCTCACCAAAGGGTCTTGGGATGTGACAAAACTTTATGGTTACAGCGCAAAAGAGAAAAAAATATACTTCCAAAGTGCCGATGTTTCGCCCATGGATAGAACTATTCACAGTGTTGACTTGAAAGGAAACATCAAAACCATCATGGATATGAAAGGCCAAAACGATGCTCTCTTCAGCACCGATTACAGTGCATTTATCAACACCAACAGCACCATCAATTCACCTTATTATATAAGTGTTCAAAGCACCAAAGGCAAAAAACTTCGCGTTTTAAAAGACAACGCCGATTTAGCTGCAAAAGTTAAGGCCTATAATGCGCCTGCTTTCGAGTTTTTTACCATAGACGATCCCTCCATTGTTTTGCCCAATGGCGAAAACGTTGTTCTAAACGCATGGAAAGTTGTCCCCCCCCAATTCGACTCAACAAAAAAATATCCTGTACTCATATATATATATGGTGGACCCGGCGCGCAAACAGTGAACAATTCATGGGGAGGCTCCAACAGCTTGTGGTTTCAGCATCTGGCACAAAAAGGCATCATCGTTATTTCTGTTGACAACCGCGGCACCGGAGCGAGAGGATCACTATTCAAAAAAATGACTTACAAAGAGTTGGGAAAATACTAAACAGAAGACCTTATCACCACAGCCAAGTTCATGTCGAAATTTAACTATGTTGATGCTCAGCGTATTGCCGTTTTTGGATGGAGTTATGGCGGATATATGGCAAGCCTAGGCATCACCAAAGGCGCCGACTACTTCAAAGCCGCCATTGCCGTTGCTCCTGTTACCAACTGGCGCTACTACGATAACATTTACACCGAACGCTACATGCGCTTGCCCTCCGAAAACGCTGATGGATACGACCTGAATTCACCCATCAATCACGTTGAAAAAATCAAAGGCAACTACTTGCTTGTTCATGGCAGCGGCGATGACAATGTGCATTACCAAAACACCATGGAAATGATCAACGCCTTGGTGAAAGCCAACAAGCAATTCGATTTGATGATTTATCCCAACAGAAACCATGGCATTTATGGCGGAAGCACCCGCCTGAACCTCTACCAAAAAATGGACGACTTTTTAGAGAAAAACTTGCTTAACAACGATAAAAATTAAACAAAAAGTAATTTTTAAAAAAGTTGATTTGCATGTAATTATTTATTCATGAAGTTTTTATACCTTTGCCGCCCTAAGTTAATTAACTTCATTATTAATCACCTAAAGAAAGAGAGTGTATTTAACATGATCATTATTCCTGTAAAAGAAGGCGAAAGCATTGACCGTGCCTTAAAAAAGTACAAAAGAAAATTTGAAAAAACCGGCGTTATTAAAGAACTCCGTATCCGTCAAAAATTCACAAAGCCCTCTATTATCAATAGAGAGCAAAGACGTAAGGCAATTTACGTTCAACAGTTGCGCCAAGCAGCCGAAAATTAGACTGCATTTACAAGAATCTTTTTCTAAAAAATACTTTGATGTAGATTGAATTTATAGTAAATTTACATCAAAGTTTTTTTTATGACCATGACCACAAGCGATTTTCTCACCTATCTTCAATCAGAAAAGCGATATTCACCACATACTGTGAAAGCATATCGTATTGATTTGTTGCAATTTGAGCAATTCCTTGAAGATACTTTTGAGCTTTCTGACGTGAATCAAGTTCAAGAAACAATGCTACGCGATTGGGTGAGGCAGCTCAAGCAAAAACAACTCGACAACAGCAGTATCAACCGAAAAATCTCTTCGGTACGAGCTTTTTATGATTTTTTAGTACGCAACCAAAGTATTAAAGTCCATCCTGCAACACAACTAAAATCCTTAAAAAATAAAAAACGTGTTGCTAACTTTGTTCCGTTGTCAGATATGAACAAAGTTGCCGAATCTCCAGCAATTCACAATTTTGAACCTTTGTTAAAAAAAGTGATCATAGAAACGTTTTATCAAAGTGGTATGCGGCTATCCGAATTGATGGGATTGCAAGTTGGCGATCTTGATTTTTCGACAAAAACAATCAAAGTCACCGGAAAAAGAAACAAACAGCGACTTATCCCAATGCACCCCAACCTCGAATCACTTTTCAATCAATTTCTTATCGAGAGGGATAAAACAAACCCGCCTACTCAAGCGTT